>NZ_JBMNDS010000029.1:24024-105638 GCF_052543295.1 Streptomyces sp. SAS_270 | reverse complement strand
CCCCAAGTACGTCCAGTACGAGGGCCTTCGTCCGGCACGCCGAGGGCACGCACCGAACACCGCGGGCACCGCACAGGACTTTCAAAACACCCCCTAGTCGCCCTTGCCCTCGGCGAGGGTGTGCGCCACCAGGGCGTTGGCATGGCCGTGCCCCAGCCCGTGCTCGGTCTTCAGCCAGGCGACGAGTTCCATGTGCTTGCTCAGGGGCGAGGAACGGATGAGTCCCTTCCACTCGGCGACCGGCCGGCCGTACTTCTTCTCGATCGAGGGGAAGTAGCTCGCGGGGCCCTTCACGGGTTCGCTCATGTCGCCGATGTCCTGTCCGTCCGGGGAAACAACTCACGAGGCGCCGATGCGCTTCACCCGTATGACCTGAGGGAGCGGGAGAAGTAATCGGTGGGGCGGCGCGTTGTCCGGGTCAGGGCAGCCGTTGTTAGCCTCGCCGGACATCAGTCGTCCGAGGATGGAGTCCGTCGTGGCCCGTACCGCCGCTGTCCGTATCGCGCTCGCCACGTATCGGCCCGATCCCGGCGAGGTCAGTCGTGACGTGGATCTGCCGGTGCTGGTGCGGGCGCTGGAGGGAGCGGGGGCCGGGGCGGAGGCCGTGTACTGGGACGATCCGGATGCGGACTGGGGGGCGTACGACCTTGTCGTGATCCGGTCGACGTGGGACTACAGCTGGCGGGCCGCGGAGTTCGTGGCGTGGGCCGAGCGGTGCGGGAAGGCCACGCGACTCGCCAATCCGGCGCAGGTCGTGCGGTGGAACACCGACAAGCGGTACATCGGGGACCTGGCCGCGGCCGGGGTCCCCGTCGTGCACACCCGGTACGTCGCGCCCGGCGACCCCGTCGATCTGCCCGAGGACCACGAGTACGTGGTGAAGCCGACCTCCGGTGCGGGCGCCCGGTTCGCCGCCCGGTACACCCCCGGCGAGCGGGAGACGGCCCTGCGGCAGCTCGCGCGGATGCACGAGGAGGGGCTGACCGCGATGGTGCAGCCCTATCTGGCGCACATCGACCGCACCGGTGAGCGCGCGCTGCAGTTCTTCGGCGGCCGTCTGCTGCACGCCAGCCGCAAGGGGGCCGTGCTGGCGCCCGGCACACCGTACGACGAGGACAAGGTGGCCCACCCCCGGCTTGAGACCTGGGCGCCCACCGCGGCCGAACTCGCCGTGGCCGAGGCCGCGTTGGCCGCCGTACCGGATACTCCCGAGCTGCTCTACGCCCGGGTCGACCTCGTGGACGGCGACGACGGGGAGCCGCGGGTGATGGAGCTGGAGCTGGTCGAGCCGAACCTCTTCCTCGGACTGCACCCGGGGTCGGTCCCGGCGGTGGCGGAAGCGATCATCCGGGCTGCCGCTCGTTGACCGCCACCCGCTGCACCAGCCCCCATGTGAACTCGGCCGCGCACTCGCGCCGCACCCCCGCCGCGTCCGGCGCCGTGAACGCCAGCCCCCAGCGGGTCGGCGCCGTGCCCTCCAGGGGGCGGGCGGGGGCGAAGGCGCGGGCGGCCTCGTCGACCGTGCAGGACCAGGGAGTCAGGTCGTCGAGCGTGCGCAGGAGCGGGCCCGGGGCGCCCGGCGCGCGGACCAGCCACTCGTTCCAGGCCGCGCCGTTCGGGCCGAGAAGCACCTCGAAGCGGAGGTCCGGCCAGAGGGGGACCGGCCACAGCAGGGCCTCACAGGCGAGGTCGCCGATCCGGCGCTTCTCGACATGCTCAGGCACGCCGAGGATCGAGCGGTAGCGGGAGGCCGCAGCCCTGGACCTCGGGGCGTGCAGCATCGCCTGCCAGCGGCGGTTCGCCTCACGCATGTCACCCATGGACGCACCCAGCTCCCGGCGGGCGTCCTCGACGAGATCCGGGTTGTGGTCGGCCATCCGGCGCAGCAGGACCAGCTGGAAGTCGAGCGGGGTGAAGGGGCCGGCACCGGCGGATCGCTTTGCGGAGGGCATGGGGTCCATGGTCGCGCACGGCGCCTGGTTCGCGCTTCGTCCCCGGGGCGCCTCAGCCGGGGTCGGGGCGATGGCCGTGGGCGACTCCTCGGGACTGCGTGCTCGTCCCTCGGCCTCTTCGCGCGCGGGGGCCGGGGCCTGGGAAGCGACCGTCCGGGTGGAGGTCATGGTGTCTGTTTTCGTCCTCCCCGCCTCCAAGGCGCCTCAGTCCATGTCGAGGCGCCGGCCGTGGGCGACTCCTCGGGACTGTGCGCGCTCGTTTCCTCGGCCTTGGCGCGTGCGGGGGCCGGGGCCCGGGCGGCGGCCGTCCGGGAGGAAGAGGACCGAGTTGACGTAGCGCGGGCCGTGCGGCGGGAGGACCCTGCGCAGCAGGCCCTGTGAGACGACGTGTGCGGTGCGGGCCTGGTGGGCCTCCAGGGGGAACGACGCGAGGGGCAGCCAGGCGGCGCCGGGCAGCACCCAGCCGTCGTAGCCCCGCTCGGCGAGGTGCTCCACGACCGGGGCGATCGGCTGGATACGGGACTCCAGCTCGACGAAGAGGGCGGGGCGGTCGCGGGCCAGCAGGGTCGCCGCGCCGCGCAGCACGGCCAGCTCGTTGCCGTCCACGTCGATCTTGATGAAGTCGACGTCCCGCAGGTCCAGGCCGTCCAGCGTCACGCAGGGCACCTCCAGTGCCCGGGCGTGGATGTCCCGGCGGACCAGCGAGGACACGCCCCGGTCGCCCGCGTCGTCCGACGGCAGCCACAGACGGGCGGTGCCCGGGCGGTCGGAAGCGGCGGCGGGGACCACGCGGACGTTCCCGGGGCCGCGGGAGGAGAGCAGCCGGGCCAGGTGCGGGACGGGTTCGACGGTGACCACACGGGCGGCCCGCTTCGCCAGCCGGCGCGTCCACGGCCCGTACCAGCCGCCCACGTCCACGGCCGTGCCGCAGTCCGTGGGGCAGAGGTCGCCGAGCCGGGCCAGCTCGGGCTCGAAGCGTGGGTAGACCAGCCGGGCGGTCGCGGCGACCAGGCGCAGCGGGAGGAAGGGGGCCAGGCGCGCGGTCAGGGTCGTCATGGAGCCATCCGCTTCAGCAGCTCCTCGTGTTCGTCCTCCGTGACCTGTTCGCCGGAGGACGGCAGCAGCTGCGGGATGCCGTCGACGATCGGGTAGCGGCGGTGCAGCCGCGGGTTGTAGAGCACCTCCTCCTTCTCGGCCTCCGGCGTCAGCAGATGCAGCGGCCCCTTGTCGAGCGGGCAGGCCAGGATCTTCAGCAGCGGGTCGTCGGGGTTCATGGGGGTGTCAACTCCTTGGCACCTATGGGGGGTTGGGGCGCCGCGTCGTGTTTCGGCATGGCGAGAAGGACGGAGACCGCGAGAGCGGTGCCCGCCAGGCGCAGCGCGAGCCGCAGCGGATCGTGCGGAAGCGCCTCGCCGAACGCGAGCGTGCCGAGGACCGCCGTGAACAGACAGGTCACGGTCGTGCAGACCGGCACGATCAGCGAGGCCCGGCAGCGCTGCAGCGCCGCCTGCGACATGACGAGGCCGAACGCGCCGGTGAACAGCAGCAGATACGGGTACGGGGAGCGCAGCAGCTCGACGACCGCACTGCCCGGCCCGCTTGTCGTCAGATAGGTCGAGGCGCCCTTGATCGCCAGCGAACTCACGCCGTACAACAGGCCCACCGCGACGCCGTACTCGACGCCCGTGGACGGCACGCGGTGCCGGTGCCGGGAGCGGCGCTCGGCGGCCCCGTAGAGCCACACGCCCGCCGCCAGCGACGGCACGCAGACCAGGAGGATCAGCGGCACGGGGGCGCTGCGGCTCACCGTGTCGGAGCCCTGGCGCAGCGAGAGGACGACCATGAGCAGGGCGGCGAGGATCGCCCCGAGCGCGTACCGCTCCCGGCCGCTCGTCTCCTCGCCGAGCAGCCGCGCGGAGAGCAGTACAAGGAGCACGAGCCCCGAAACGAAGATCCCTTGAGCGGCGGCGATCGGAAGCGTGCGGTAGACCGCGAGCTGCGCGCCGAACCCCGCGGCGAGGGCGAGGGAGCCGCCGATCCACAGCGGGCTGCCGAGGACGAGGCGCAGCAGCCGGGCGGGGCGCCGGAAGTTCACCTCGGGCAGAGCGGCCAACGCCCGCTTCTCCAGGACGAATCCGGTGCTGTACAGGACGTTCGCCATCAGGGCCGCGGCCACTCCCCACCACATCGGCTAGGTCCTCCGCGCGTGCAGCAGCAGGATCGAGGAGGCCGACGGAACCGCGCACGCCACCCGGTCCAGGGGGCGCAGCGGACGCGGCACACCGTGGAAGGGTGCTCCGCGCAGCCGTACGACCTCGAAGCCCGACGCGGCCACGAACTCCCGTAGCGCGCGGGCGGTGTAGAGCCGCAGATGGCCGACAACCTCCGTCCCGGGGCGGCCGTGGATGGCGCGCAGGCTCACCTCGGAGAACACGGGCTGGACGCCCGCCAGGAGCAGGGCGCGGTTGTACCAGGCGGCCAGGTTCGGGGTGGAGAGCATGAGATGGCCGCCGGGGCGCAGCACGCGACGGATCTCCTCCAGTGCGGCGTCCGGGTCGACGAGGTGCTCGATGACCTCGCTGAACAGCACCGCGTCGGCCGCGCCGGCCGCGAACGGCAGGCCGCCGTCGGTGAGTTCACCGCGTACGGCGTACGGCAGACGGGCATGGGCGCGTCTGAGCGCGTCCTGGGACCAGTCGACGCCGACGAGACGGTGTCCGGCCAGGAGGGGCGCGGCGGTGGCGGCCGCGGTGCCGTCGCCGCAGCCGATGTCGAGGACGGTCCTCGCGCCGTCGGTGGCCGGGCCGAGCACGGCGGCCAGCATGCGCGCCTGGCGCAGGCTGCGGGGGGTGCCGGAGGCGACGGGGACGGCGGGGTCCTCGTAGAAGTCGCGCAGTTCCCTGCGCACCGGGGCGCTGGTCGTCATGAGACCTCCGTCGCGTGCAGATAGTGCTCGAAGAGGTCGCGGAGGTGGGCGCCGTCGCCGTGGCTGAGCAGGGTGCGCGACCAGCGCAGGGCGAGGTGGAGGCGGCCGGCGGTGGAGGCGGTCGTCACGGTCAGGCCGCGTGGCATACGGGCCGGCGCGGAGAACCAGACCGCGTGGGCGCGCCCGGCCGTGTCGCCGAAGTCCAGGCTGTACGGGATGCGGCCGATGTTGCTCAGGAGGGTGGTCGACGTCCAGGGGGCGATCGTTCTGCGCAGGCCGCGGGTGAGTGCGGCGCGCCACGCGACGGGTACCACGGGCGCCGTCAACAGGGCGGCGCCGTGGCCGAGTTGGGGGCGCGGCAGCGACTTGAGGGCGCGGGTGCGGTCCGCGGTGCGGCGCAGCAGTTCGGCCATCCGGTCCGGGTCCAACTCCTCGGGTGCGAAGGGGACTTCGACGAGCCGGGTGCCGTTGCCGATGGGCATGTCGGTGCCCCGTGGCCGGTCGTCGACGGGCATGGTGATGCGCAGCGGGCGGGGCCGCGCGCCGTGCTCCCGGTTCCAGTGGGTGATCATCAGGGCGGTGGCGGCCATGAGCTGGTCGTTCACGGTGTACGGGGCGCCCTTGGGCCGGCGCGGGACGCTCAGCTCGGTGACGAGCAGGCCGTTGCCCGGCGAGGGTTCGGGGGTGCCGTGGACGACGCGGGCGGGCGGGGCCCAGCCGGACGGGGTGTCCACCTGCTCCTCGGGGGCGTCGGGCGGGCGGACCGGGGGCGCGGCGGGGGAGTTGTCCCGGCCGCCGTACAGCTCGGCCGCGGTGGCCAGCACGCGCAGACAGGCGGGACCGTCCAGGGCGGTGTGGTTGATGGTGAGGAAGAGGACGGTGCCTTCGGACCGGTCGTCCTCGTCGACGACTTCGAGGCGGATCGGCGGTGAGGCGGACAGGGGCGGCGCGTTGTTCAGTGCGCGGTCCCGGGCGTGCTTGAGGGCGTCCCGGTCCGGCGGCGGGAACGTCACCACCCGCACGTCCGGATCGGCGGTCAGTTCCCACTCGTAGCGCCGCCGGTACCAGGGCCCGGCCGCCTCGCGCATGAGGATGCGCGGGTGGCGGTGCAGGGCCTCGGTGAACGCGGACGTGAGACGGGCGGGGTCCAGCCGGCCCGGCAGATGGACCTCGATGTGGACGGTCTCGGGCTCCTCCTCCTGGTGGCAGTGCCGGGCGACCTCGTCCACCACGGGGAACGGCACGCGGTCGGGCGGCCGCGCCGGGCCGTCCGTGCCGCCGCGTGCGGGCTGTTCCAGTGCGGTCATGCGGGCCGGCCCTTCTCCGTGTCCGTGTCCGTTCCGGTACTCGTATCGGTCCCCGTGCCGGGTGCCGGCGTCTCGCCGGGCCGCTCCGGGGTGTCCTCCGGCTCGGGCGGCGTCGCCTTGAACCGCGGCTTGCGGAACCCGATCCGTGCCGTCGGCGGGTCGGGATCCGGCCGCGCGGACTCCGGGCCGCGCGCGGAGATGGTGGTGCTGGAGGCGAGGCCGGAGCCCGTCGTGGGACCGGGCTCCGCAGCAGGACCCGGGGTGCCGGGCCCGCCGGCCTCCCCGCGCCGCCGCTGCGGAAGCGGCGCGGTCGGTGCCTCCGAGCCGGGCGGCGCCGCGAACTGGGCCGTCGTCCCCGCCGCATCGGGCGCACTGGGCTCTTGCACACTCACGAGCGCGGCGAACAGGCCGATCAGGGCCAGCAGTTGGGCCGCCGGCCCGAACGCGCCCTCGCCCGCGCCCACCGGCGACCCGGCTCCCGTCGCCGCAGCGATCCCCGCCCCCGCGAGCGAGAGGAAGGCGATCGGTACGAGCAGGGCGTGCCGTTTCCACGCGAGCAGGGCCAGCGCCGGGACCAGCAGGGCGAAGAAGCCCGCGATCACGATGCCGACGAGCGTGAGCGCGACCGTGCCGAGCCACAGTCCGGGGTCGGGCGGCAGCGGCTGCGGCACGTCGGGGTTGGGCGAGCGGCGCCGCCACAGGGCGAGCCCGGCGAGCGCCGCCACCGCGACTCCGCCGCCGATCAGCCCGGCCTCGTACGTCGTCGAGGGCTCGTAGGAGAGCTTGACGGTGCCGCCCGCGCCGGACGGGATGCGCCAGCCCTGCTGCCAGCCGTCCAGCCGTACCGGCGTGAGTTCCTTGCCGCCCAGAGTCGCCTTCCAGCCGTCGTTGTAGTTCTCGTACGTCGTCAGGTACGAGGCGGCGCCCGAGCCGACCGACACCTCGCGGCGGTCGCCCAGCCAGTCCCGTATCTTCAACTCACGTGCGCCGGCGGTGGCTTCGGTGCCGACCGTGCCGCTGGTGAGCGTCACATCGGTCACGACCAGCGGGCCCGCGTCCCCGGCCTCGACCCGGTGCGAACCCGCGTCGAGCTGCAACCCGTCCTCCGCACGCCCTTCTTGACATAGCGTCAGTTCGATGCCGCGACGCTCCACGAGATCCCGGACGGTGCCCTTCGCGCTCGTCTCGTACAGCTTGCCGTCGACCGCGAGCACCGGTCCCTTGCCGCACGGGAGGGTGAACGTGCGGGTGGCCGAGGGCTGGGGGGTGCGGTACTGGGCGAGGGCCGGGATGTAGGCCTCGGTCAGGCCGACGGGCAGTTGCAGGTCCTCGTCCGCGACCGGGTTGTGGACCGTCAGCGGCGCCGTCTTCGTGACGGTGATGTCGAGGTGGTCGGTCGTGATCGGGTCGAAGCGGACCCAGCCGTTCTCGTCGACTCCGGCGATCGCGGCGCCGTCCGGGGAGCTGATGTTCACCTCGGTCGGGCGGGTGGACAGGCCGCCCGCCGGGGCCAGCACGATCGAGGAGACCGGCTGCTTGTCCGGCCAGCTGAGGTGGATCGTCGGCCGGTCGCCCGCGATCCACGCCGTCGTCAGGTCGCCGTCGGTGAGGTTGCGCGCGGACAGGCCCGCGCCCATCCCCGCCGTGGAATCGGCCGTCGCGGTGATCCGGCGCTCCTGGTCGGGCGCCACCTCGTAGAGCAGCTTGTCGAGGCCCTCGCCCGGGATCGGGACCGCGCTCGCCTTCACGTCGTACGTGCCCGATGTCGACGTCGAGAAGCGGCGGTGCAGGCCCGCCTCCGTGCCCGTCGGGGAGAGGCCGGTGGGGTCGGCGGTGCGGTGCAGCGAGACGATCTCGGAGGAGGAGTCCGAGCCCGCGGCGTCCGTCGGGAGCCGCAGCAGCCGGGTCACCTGGACGTCCGGGAGGTCGATCTCGGAGAAGCCCGCACCCGTGAGGCCGGTGTGCCGGGCGACGGAGTCGACGATCGTGATCCTCATCCAACTCGTCGATCCGGCACGGGCGTTGATGCGCTGCGTCATGCCGTTCGGTTCGAGGAAGCTGGTGACCGACCCCTTTTCCGTCTCCACCCGCACCCGCGTCGGCGCCGACCGCACGCCGCCCTGGGGCAGCGGTGTGACCTTGAACGACGACGGCATGTCGATGGACCCGGTGAACCGGATCCGCAGCCACTGCCCGTTCGCCGAGCCCGCCGCGCCCTCCGCCCACGCGGTGTCCGGGTTGCCGTCGAAGGCGTTCACGGGGTCGTACTGCGGCAGCTGGAACAGCCAGTTGCCGCTCGACGACGCGGTCACCGAACGGGCGCCGCGCAGCTCCGCCACCGTCTGGTGGTCCAGGCCCCGCATCGGCAGGATCTGGTGCGGCTTCTTCCCGGCGTCCTGCGCGCTGTCGGAGGGGTTCCGCTCGTCGGCGGTGTACGTGTACGAGGTGTTGGAGTTGACCAGGCCGAAGCGGGTGTCGGCGCGCCGCATCCCGTCACCGAGGATCTGCACCCCGGGCGTGCCGAGGCCGGGATGGTTGTCGCCGGTCAGGACCGTGGCCCGGCCCCGCATCGACGGATCGGCGGCCAGCGGCAGCAGCGCCTCGGGACCACCGGAGACGACGGCCGTGTCCGCGATCGGCTTCAGCCCGGCCTGTCCGGGGCGCGGCACACCTTCGCCGGTCGGCTCGTAGATCTCCACGGCGCGCTGGCGCGGATACAGGCCCTCGACCTGCATGGGTGTGTCGTTCGCGATGCGTCCGCCGGTCATCACCGGGCCGAAGCCGGTCACCCGCTGGTAGCCCGACTGCTCCAGGGTGCGCTTGACGGTCGCGGTCGGCACGTAGCCGACCTGGTCGGGGTCGAGGTCGTTGCGCACGACGACGTAGTAGAGGCCCGCGCGGCTCAAGTAGTCGGCCAGGCCCGGCACTTGGCCGCCCGTCATCAGGGACTGCTCGACCGCGTCCATGGCGCGCCGGTTGCCCGGGGTGCCGAACGGCACGTAGTCGCGCTCCGCCCAGCGGGAGTCGGCGAGGACGTCGAGGGGTTCGTCGATGGGCGAGCCCCAGGAGTAGATGCCGTGCGCGGTGGCGGGGACGACGAGGGCGCGCGAGTCGGGGGAGTACTTCTTCAGCCAGTCGGCCGTGGTCTCCCAGTAGGTGGGCAGCTTCTGGAACGAACCCGGGTTCAGGATCGACCCGTTGAGGTAGGGCCAGGCGAGCCCGGGCAGCACCAGGATCGCGGCGATCAGCGGGGCGAGGCGGCGTCCGCGCACCCGGCGGGCCCCGCGTTCCTGCGCGGCGACGCCCACCAGGTGCGCGAGGCCGAACACGAGGGCGAGAGCCAGGCCCGTCTGGAACTTGTAGATGTTGCGGAAGGGGACGAGACCGCCGTTCAGCCAGTCCTGGACGACACCGTGGAAGGGCGCGCCGAACGAACCGCCGTACCCGGCAAGGGTGATGAGCGCGACCGACAGCACGGTCAGCACCAGCCAGCGGCGCTCGGGCATGTCCCGTCTCGCGAGGCCCGCAAGGCCCAGCCCGGCCGCGAGCGCCGAGCAGACGATCACGATCACCGAGGACGCGACGGTCCAGCCGGCCGGCAGCCACGCCTCGCCGAAGTGCAGGTACGCGACCCAGTTGCCGCCGCCGCGCAGCGACTCGGTAGCCGACATGGTGGCCGTCGTCGTCTGCGAAGTCTCCACGTACGGAAGGAAGTTCTCGCCGTAGATGCCGAGCATCAGCAGCGGGACCACCCACCACGTGGTCGCCAGGATGACGCCGGGCACCCACCAGGTGATCAACTTGCGCTGCCGGGGTCCGCGTGGGCGGGACAGCAGGTACAGCCCCACCGGCAGCAGGGAGGCCAGGGTCGCGGCCGCGTTCACACCGCCCATGAAGGGGATGAACAGCGCCGAGCGGAGGGCCGCGACGCGGGCGGTGAAGCGCTCGTCGGTGAGCGGGAGCAGCACCCACGGGAGGAAGGCGCCGGGCAGCGCCGCCGCCGAGGTCGAGCCGACGACGATCGTGAACACCGGCCACAGCGCGTACGCCACGGCCGCGAGCAGACGGGAGGCACCGCTCCCGATCCGCAGGCGCTCGGCCAGCCGCAGGGCGCCCCAGAACGCCACCGACACGATGAGCGACAGCCACAGCCGCTCCGCCAGCCACACCGGGAGATGGATCAGCTTGCACAGGCCGTAGAACGGCAGCATCGGCCAGGCGTAGCCGACGTACTGGTCCTGGATGCCGCCGAAGCCGCCCCGGTCGTGCCACAACTGGCCGAGGTCGGAGAGGAACTGCCAGGGGTCGAGCGCGACCCCGAGCTTGGTGTCGAAGGTCGTCCGCCCGGGGTGCACCACCAGGACCAGGACGAACACCACGGCCCAGAACCCCACCAGCCACCGCCGCGACCGCGGGCCCTCAGGGGGTCCCGCGGTGGCCCGTGCGGTGGGGACGGCTGCCGGGGGAGGAGCCTGGACCGTGGTCGTCATGGTGGACACCGCCGGAGGATGAGGAGGAGATTCCAGGTGGCGAACTCGCGCAGTCCCGGCGTCTTCGCGACGGCACCGGCGAGGAAGGGCCAGTAGCGGGAGCGCGCCTGGACGACCGTGACGTCGTCGCGGGCGCGGACCTGCCGCAGGGTGGTGCCGATGTGAACGGCGAAGAGGTTCTCGCCGAGGGTGTGCTTGGCCGGTACTCCGGTACGGCGCTGGTAGCGGGCCCGCGCCCGCTGCGCGCCGAAGTAGTGCCACGGCGCCCACTCGTGACCGCCCCACGGGGACAGCCAGTTGGTGAACGACACGTAGATCAGCCCGTCGGGGCGGGTGACCCGCACCATCTCGCTGAGGAACGTCTGCGGGTCGGACACGTGCTCCAGCACGTTGGAGGAGAAGCAGACGTCGGCGGTGGCGGACGCCAGGGGCAGCAGGTATCCGTCCGCGACCACGGCCCCGTCCGGCGGCTTCGCCCCCAGCTCCCGCACATCCGGCTCGAACAGGTAGGCATTGGCCCCCCGCCGCCGGAACTCCTCGGTGAAGTACCCGCTGCCCCCGCCGACATCGACGACGGTCCGCCCCCGTACGCCGCCCCCGTACGCCTCGACCTGGTCGGCCGCGTCACGCGCGAGCAGCGAGTAACAGGCCTCGGGATCGTCCTGCTCATGAAGGAAGGCCCGGAAGAGCGCGAGGGAACGGCGAAGGGAGGGATCCTTCCAGGGGGCGGCGGCCCCGTGCGGGCGCCCGACGTCGGCCGGTGTGCCCGACGGGTTGCTGCCGGCCGGGACCGCTGCTCCATGCCGGGCCGAGGTCGGCTCGCCGTCGCCCGCCCCCGCCGGCTGTGGCGGAGCAGCGGGGGACGTGGCCGGGCGGCGGTCGTCGGGGCCGGGGTTCATGGGCGTCACCCCTGCCAGGAGGTGACCGCCTCCGCGGCCACCGTCCTGAACTGGCGGACCGTGTGGTTCCAGCGGTACTGGGCGGCACGGTCGCGAGCCGCCTTGCCCATGAGTTCGCGGCGGTGGGCGGAGAGGGCGAGGGTGCACCAGGCGGCGGCGAAGGAGGACTCGCCGCGGGCCAGGACACCCGTCTCGCCGTCCTCGACGGAATCCCGCAGTCCGGGTACGTCGAAGGCGATCGTCGGGGTCTCGCGTGTCGCGGCCTCGGTGACCACCAGGCCCCAGCCCTCGACCGCGGAGGGGTGCAGAAGCAGCCACGCCGCGCACATCAGCCGGTGCTTCTCGGTCTCGGAGACATGGCCGACGAACTCCACGCCGGGACCCGCGAGTTGGGAGAGGCGTTCGCGTTCGGGGCCGTCGCCGACGATCACGAGCCGGCCGCCCGTCACAGGGCGCACACGCTCCCAGAGCCGTAGGAGGAGATCGATCCGTTTGTACTCGACCAGCCGTCCCATCGCCAGGAACAACGGCTCCGGTGAACGCGGGGTCCGCGGACCCGGCTCCTCGACCCCGTTGTGCACGACGCGGATGCGGTCGCGCTCGACCCCGATCGAGTTCAGGGCGTGGGCCGTCGACGGCGAGACGGCGACCAGGAGGTTGTGGCGTTGCGCGCCCGCGAGCGCCCAGTGCTCAAGTCTTCGGCCCAGCCGCGCCGCGGGCGCCAGCGGTCCGCCGAACCGCATCCGCCACAGGTCGGTGTGGACGTGGTTGACCAGGCAGAGCGTCGGCCCGTGGTGCCACAGCGGCGCCAGGTACGGCATGCCGTTGCACACCTCGACCAGCAGGTCGCAGTCGCCCACCTGACGGTGGAACGCCGAGCGGGCGCGCAGAAAGTGGCCGTAGTCGCCGCCGGCGGAGACGACCCGGTAGTCGCGGTAGGACGCGGGGCCGCCGCACAGCAGGGTGACCTGGTGGCCGAGCTGGGTCAGCCCGTCGGCCAGCCGGTCGACGAGGAGTTCGGACCCGCCGGCGGCCGGATTGTCCAGGTCGCGGTGGGCGAGGAAAACGATTCGGCGCGGGTGTGGGGGGTGCGCCGGAGGGTACTGCGCGGAGCGCGGGAACGCTTCGCGCAGTGGGGAAGGCACGTGCTGGGGCATAGGTGCTCCAACTCGTCAGGGTGCGGAACTCAGCGTGGGGGGCGTACAGGGCACGGTGCGGATCTGGTCGGACACGCGGTGCGGGTTGCTGTGGGGGGACTGAGCTCTTCTTGGGTGAGGGATGTGGACGGGTTGTGCTCGGGTGGGTGGACAGTTTTCGCCCAGCCGTTCGCCACGGCTACTCACCGAAGTGACAATTTCCGGGGTTATTAGAACTGACGTCACGTCACATCGTGAGCGGAGGCGGCGGCATCTCGGACGTATCGGGGCGCCGCCGTCCTCGTACCACCAAAACGCCCCCCACCGCCACGAGGACGAATCCGGCCACAGCGGCACCGATCGGCAACGTCTGCCCCACCATGCGCAGTTGACCGCTCTCCTTCTTCGCCTGCTTCACCTGGTCCTTCTGCGTCGCGGTGGTGAATCCCAGCTTCTCGCTGTCCAGGAGCACGGCGGCGTCCTTCTTCGAACCGGGGGCACGCAGCGTCTTCCGGGGGCCGACCTGGGCGTAGATCACCCGGCCGGTGCGCTGGTCGACGACGAGTTCGATGAGGTGGTTGGCGTACCACTCCTCGGCGAGCACCTGACTGCGCTCCGGCTCGTCCACGATCGCGCCCGGGACCAGGCGTGTTCCGGTCCGGGTGGCGGGCACGGTGCCGGTGAACCGGTAACCCTGGTACCCCTGCACCTTCTTGGTGCCCTTGTAGTGCAAAGTGACCGTTGCGCCAAGGGAGTTGTCCCACCAGCGGTACGAGCGTTTCTGCACGTCGAAGGGGAACTTCAGGTAGGCGTCACCCTCGAAGTAGGGCTTCTCGCGGCAGCAGTGGACGGGCTCGTTGGTCCTGCGGTCGGTGACCCAGCGGCCGGGCATGAACTCCAGGGCGTCGTGCGGGTCGGCCGCCGGCAGCGACTTGTCCGTGTCGACGGTGGTCGTCACGTCCCAGACCGCCTTCCCGCTCTTCTCGCTGTCGGCGACATCGCCGCGGACCTGCTGGGTGACGGTGATGTGCTGGTCGGGCACGGTCTTGACCTTGTCGACGTCGAAGACGCTGCCCGTGCCGGTGTAGATCGCGGTGGTGTCGATGTCGACCGGGTTCACGGCGGCGCGCGGCTGCACGTACCACGCGAGCAGCGGGGCCAGGACCAGGAGGAACGTCCCGAGCCCCAGCAGGATCAGGGAGACGGGTGAGGCGGTTCTGCGCATCCGGGCACTCCAGGGGCGTGAGGGGCTCGACTCACCGGGAGGTACGGATGGATACAGGTGCATACGGGTGGGTCGACACCGTGGGAGGAAATGCACGTGCGGTACGGGCCGGGAACCGTAGGCGCACCCTTGACGGGGTGTCAATGCATTGTCGAGACTGGCCACTGCCGGGCCGCTGTTCGGCAACGGGTGGGAACCGCGGGGCCGAGGGACACGGCCGCGCGGAGCGCCGGGATGGGGACGACCTCCGACAGAGAGGCTCACCCTGCCATGTCCAGACTGCTCGCCGCCGCCCTGACCATGGCGGCCGCCGCCGCACTCGCCGTGGGCGCCGCCCTAGGCATCGTCGCCCTGCTCGACGCGACCCCGGACCAGCCGAACACGCCGCTGATCACCTACGAGAATGCCGGCCAGGAGCGCTGACCGTGATCCCTCACCCGGGAACCGTCACCACCGGCTCGGCCTGGCGCGACGTTCCCCGACTCCAGGTGCGCCGGTTCGCGGCGCTCGCCATGGAGCAGGCCCCGGCCCTCGCCGAGGAGATCCTGCGCGAGATCCGCCGCGAGTACCCGCACCTGCCCGTCGTGCTCGACGACTCCGGCGAACCCATGGCGCTGATCGGCATCCGCCGGGCCATCGAGGTCTTCGTGCAGCACCTGGAGAGCGCCGAGGGCCACCCGCGCGTCCACCCCGAGGTCTTCCAGGAATTCGGCCGTGGCGAGGGCCTGCACGGCCGCAGCCTCGACTCCCTTCAGGCCATCTACCGGCTGGGCGTCCGGCTCGCCTGGCGCCGCTTCGCCGAGATCGGGCAGATGGTCGAGATCCCGCCACCGGCGATGTACGAACTCGTCGACGCCGGATACGAGTACCTGGACGGCCTCGTCGACCAGTCCGTGCGCGGCTACGCCGAGGCCGCGGCACGCCAGGCCGGGGAACGGCTGCGGCTGCAGCGCCGCCTCATGGAGCTGCTGCTCGCCGAGCACCACCGCGGCGACCCCGCCGAGGCACTCGTCGAGCGCGCCGCCCGCATCGGCTGGCCGCTGCCCAAGAGGGTCGCCGTCGCCGTGCTGCTGCGCCCGGCCCGCGAGGCCGTCGCGCCCGCCGTCGGACAGGACGTGCTCCTGGACATGGAGTACGAGCAGCCGCGCATGGTCGTGCCCGAGCCGGCCGCCGCCGGCCGCCCGGAGCTGCTGCACCGCGCCCTCGCCGGGTGGGCGGGCGCGGTGGGGCCCCCGGTGCCGCTGGCCGACGCGGCGAAGTCGCTGCGCTGGGCGGAGGCCGCCGTACGGCTGATGGAGCGGCGGCTGCTGCCCGCCGGTGAGGTGCTGCACTGCACGGAACACACCGAGGCCCTGGTCCTCCTCCAGCCCGAGGAACTCATCGACGACCTCGCCCTGCGGTGCCTGGCCCCCCTCGAACACTGCGGCCCCACCCACGGCCGCCGCCTCGCCGAGACCCTGCTCGCATGGCTGGAAACACGCGGTGGCGCCCCCGAGGTCGCGGCCCGCCTCGGCGTCCATCCGCAGACCGTCCGCTACCGCCTGCGGCAGATCCGCGAACTGTGGGGCGATGAGATAGACGACCCGGACCGCCGCTTCGAACTGGAACTGGTGTTACGGGCGCAACGGCTGCGCGGGGAACTGGGAGACCCCCGGGCGCGCCGCTGACGTGGGCGGTCGCCGGGCGTCAGGACAGCGCCGTCCACGCCTGGTCGACCAGCCCGGCGACCTGTTGCGGATCATGGCCCACGTCACCGGACACCTGACGGATCTGCACGGTCAGGCCGTCGGCGGTGCGCTGGCAGGAGATGACGTGCACGCTGTCGGAAGCCGGGGTGCCGCCGGAGTTCGTGGGGTCGTTGTAGATCACGCAGTCCACTTTCCGGAAGCTGCTCAGCTTGTTCGGGGCCACGACCAGTCCCAGCTGGACGGGATCCTGATACGCGACGAACGGCCGTGGGGAGCGCGCGCGGACGGCCGTCAGCTGGAAGAGGTTCTCGAACTTGCGGTCGGCGAAGCTCTGGACGACGGCCGGGGCGCCGCCGTACGCCGTGGACAGCAGACCGGTGCTGCGCCGGTCCGCCGTGGCGAACTGCTTCGCGTTCTTGTCCGCGCTCCCGTCCTTGCGCAGAGCCTTCGCCGCGGCGTCCTGGTGCAGGAAGTCGCCGAGCTTCTCCGGCGCGGACAGGGCGGCCGTCGACCCGCCGGTCAGGGCACCCTGACCGCCGGCCGCGGAGGTGTCGTCCCTGGTCAGCAGCCAGGGCACGCCGATGACGGCCGCACCGAGGAGCAGGCCGGCGAGGCCCACCGTCACCGGCCGGGCGTACCAGGCGGCTCTTGGTGGGCCCGGTGCGGGCGGAGCGGAGGCGGGCATCGGCGGAGGTGCGAACGGGCCGGGCGGTTCCGTCATGCCTTCTCACCCTGGCCTTCCCCCGTGGCGGATGCGTGTGGGGGCTCTTCCCGTCCGGCCGCACCCGGAAACGCCAGGACTCCGCAACCGACCTGGGGCCCGCCCATTGCCGCCCCCGCCCACTATGACTAGCCTGTGTTCGTCATGCCGATCGTCTGTTGAAATTTCGAACACAGGCACTGAGACATATAGGGAGGGGGCCGGTTGTGGGACGCCTAGTACCTGCCGTGACCCGGGCTCTCGACATACTCGAACTCTTCCTGGACGGGGACGGAACGCTCTCCGCCCCCGACATCGTGCGCAGGCTCCAGCTGCCCCGCACGACCGTGCACGAGCTGGTGACCACCCTGGCCGCCCGTTCGTACATCGTCCAGGTGCCGGGTCAGCCGGGACGCTACCGGCTCGGTGTACGCCCGTACCAGCTCGGCAGCCGCTACGCCGAGCAGCTGGACCTCGCCGCCGAGGGGCAGCAGGTCGCCCGCTCGGTCGCCGAGACGTGCGACGAGACCGTCCACGTGGCGATCCTCGAGGGCACGGATGTCATCTACATCGCGAAGGTGGACTCCACGCACGCCGTGCGCATGGTGTCCGCCGCCGGGCGCCGGCTGCCCGCCCACTGCACCTCCGTCGGCAAGATGCTGCTCGCCTCGCTCCCCGAGCCGGAGCTGACCGCGCGCATCCCCGGCGACGCGGACCTGGTCGCGATGACGCCCAACAGCATCACCGACCCGGCCGCCCTGCGCGAGGCCCTCGTCGAGATCCGCGCGCGCGGCATCGCCGTGGAGCGCCGTGAGTCCAATCCGGACGTCAGCTGCGTCGCCGCCCCGGTGCGCGACCGCACGGGCCGGGTCGTCGCCGCGCTCTCCATCTCCGTGCCGATGATCCGCTGGAGCGACGACCGCCGTATCGAGCTGGAGCAGCTCGCCGCGAAGGGTGCGGCCGAGCTGTCGGAGCGGCTCGGCCACCGGAGCGTGGCGTGAGCGCGATCGAGGTCGCCGTCCGCGAGCAGGCGGCGCTCGGCGAGGGGCCGACCTGGGACACGGCACGGCAGCGGCTCATCTGGGTCGACATCCTCGGCTCCCGGGTGCACACCTACGACCCCGCATCCGGGCGCCGTACGGTCATGGTCACCGAGCAGCACGTGGGCGCGGCGAAGCCACGGGCGGGCGGCGGTCTGGTCGTCAACCTCCGCGACGGCGTGGCGCTGTACGGGCCCGAGGGCCAGGACTTCCGGTGGCTGCACCGGGAGGTCGTCCCGGGGCGCCGGGGCAACGACGCGGCGGTCGCACCCGACGGCACGCTGTGGGCCGGCACGATGCGCTACGACGAGGCGGCGGGCGGCGGCACGCTGTCCCGCTTCTCCGCGGACGGCACGGCCGAGGCGGTCCTCGACGACGTGGCGGTGAGCAACGGCACCGGCTGGAGCCCGGACGGACGGCTGATGTACTACGTCGACTCGCCGACCCGGCGGATCGACGTGTTCGACGTGGGTGAGGATCAACTGCCCGTCAACAGGCGGACGTTGGCGACCGTCGAGGACGGCTTCCCGGACGGTCTCACCGTCGACGCCGACGGGTGCGTGTGGGTCGCGCTGTGGGACGGCGGCGCGGTCCGCCGCTACACGCCGTCCGGCGAGCTGGACCGGGTCGTGGAGCTGCCTGTGCGCCGCCCCACGGCCTGCGCCTTCGGCGGCGCGGACCTGACCGATCTGTACATCACCACGGCCTGTACGGGGCTGGAGGCGCCGCACCCGATGTCGGGCTCGGTGCTGGTGCTGCCCGGCGCGGGGAAGGGCCTGCCGCAGCCCGCGTTCGCCGGGTAGCGATTCCCGGGCAGCGCGCCCCACGAGGTCCGAGGCCCCCGTCCAGTCGCTGGACGGGGGCCGTCGATTTTTGCGCAAACCATTGACGAGAAAGCGCTTCCTATCTACGGTCCCGTTCGAAGTTACGAGCATCTATCGAAATCTCGAACAGTGAGGGCAGGGCATGGGACAACCTGGCCTGAACCGTAGGCAACTCCTGGCCGGAATCGGCGGGTTGACGGTTGCGGGAAGCCTCGGCTTCGCCGCGCTCGGCACCGGAGCGGACGCACTGGCCTCCAGCGCGAGCAGCCGCGTGCGCTACTGGAACCTCTTCAGCGGCGGCGACGGCGCCAACATGATCGCGATGCTGGACGCCTTCCGTAAGGCGAACCCCTCCATCGACGTGAAGGACTCGACCCTCCAGTGGGGCAATCCCTTCTACACCAAGCTGGCCATGGCCGCCGCGGGCAACCGCGCGCCGGAGCTGGGCGTCATGCACATGGGCCGCGTCGCGGGCTTCTCGCCGGGCCGCCTCCTGGACCCGTGGGACGAGGCCCTCCTCGCCAGGTACGGCGTCCGCAAGGAGGACTACAACCCGGCGCTGTGGAACCGCGGCGTCATCGACGGCAAGCTCTACGCCCTGCCGCTCGACATCCACGTACAGCTCTGCTTCTACCGCAAGGACGTCCTGAAGAAGGCGGACCTCCTCGGTGACGACGGCCGGATGATCCCGGTCGGCTCCACCACCGAGTGGTTCGACATCCTCAAGAAGGCCAAGGCGGTCCAGAAGAAGGGCCTGCAGACGATCGGTCTGTGGACCCAGGACCAGAACTTCCAGTGGTGGTTCTTCGTCGCCTTCTACACCCAGCTCGGCGGCACCTGGTTCAACGACGCCAAGACCGAGGTCACCTTCGACGCCGACAAGGCCACCCAGGTCCTGGAGTTCCTGCGGCAGCACGTCGCCGACGGGTACGTCATCCCCGGAGCCCCCACCGGCGAACAGTTCATCAACGGCGCCCCCTTCACCTGGGAGGGCAACTGGTCCGTGCCGGTCTTCTCCGGCGCCAAGCTCGACTACGGCGCGACCCCGCTGCCGCCCGTCTTCGGCAAGCAGGCCACCCACGCCGAGTCGCACTCCTTCGTCCTGCCCCACCAGGCGAACCGCGGCGGCACCACCAACGAGGACGCGCACCAACTGGCCGCCTACGTCGTCAAGCACGCCCTGCAGTGGGCGGCCGGCGGCCACATCCCCGCGTACACACCGACGCTGTCCACGGCCGCGTACAAGAAGCTCACCCCGCAGAACGAGTACGCGAGCGCCATGGACCACCAGGCCACCGAGCCGAAGGTGTGGTTCGCGGGCTCCACCGGCGTCCTCGCCCAGGACCTCGGCCCGGTCGCCGTCTCCTCGACGATGGGCTCGGCCAAGCCCGCCGCCGCCGCGGCCACCATGAAGAGCCACCTCACCAAGCTCCTCGCCTCGAAGAACCCGATGGACGGCAAGACCGCCGCGCAGGGAGGTGCGTCCGCATGACGACCAGTGCCCAGACCGTCGTCGCACCGGCGCGGGTGAAGACCGCCGCCGCGAGTGCCACAGCCCGCCGCAAGCAGGGCTTCCAGCACGGGGGATGGTTCGTCGCCCCGTTCGTGGCGCTCTTCGCCCTGTTCGTGATCTGGCCGCTGATCCGCGGCGTCTACCTCAGCTTCACGGACGCCAACATCTCCGGCGACGGCGCGAACTTCATCGGCCTCGACAACTACCGCGAGGCGCTCGGCGACTCGATGATGTGGGACGCGCTCGGCCACAGCGCGTACTTCACACTCCTGGTCGTGCCCTGCATCACCGTCCTCGCCTTCCTCCTCGCGATGCTCGCCCACAACATCGAACGCGGCAAATGGCTGTGGCGCCTGTGCTTCTTCGCGCCGTTCCTGCTCCCCTCCACCGTCGCGGGCAACATGTGGCAGTGGCTGTTCACCCAGGGAATCGGCCTGTTCAACGAGACCTTCGGACTCGACACACCCTGGCTGACCGACAAGTCGTACGCGATGCTCGCCATCGTCATCACCACCCTGTGGTGGACCGTCGGCTTCAGCTTCCTGCTCTACCTCGCAGCGCTCCAGGGCATCCCCGCCCACCTGTACGAGGCCGCGAAGCTGGACGGCGCCAACGCCTGGCACCGCATGGTCCACATCACCCTGCCCATGCTGCGCAACATCACCGGCCTGGTGATCGCGCTCCAGATCCTCGCCTCGCTCCAGCTCTTCGACCAGGCCGTCGTGATGATGGACTTCGGCCCCGGACCCGAGCTCAGCACCCGCTCGTTCGTCCAGTACACCCTCGAACAGGGCTTCACCAGCTACCGCGTGGGCTACGCCTCCGCGATGTCCATCATCTTCTTCGTGATCATCGCAGCCGTCGCCCTCGCGCGGATGTGGCTGCTGCGCAACCGTGAGGAGGGCGGCCGATGACCACCGCCGAGACGACCGCACGCACCGTACGCACCAAGTCCCGCAAGCCGTGGACACCCAGCCAGATCGTCCTCACGCTGATCGGCGTCGCCGTCTCCGCCGTCTTCCTGGCGCCGATCGCCGCGGCCCTGTTCACCTCGCTCAAGTCCGAGGCGGAGGCGGCCGAGATCCCGCCGCACTGGCTGCCGAAGGTCTGGACGGTCCAGGCCTGGAAGGCGCTGTGGGAGACCGGCAACATCTCGAACTGGTTCGTGAACTCGTTCGTGGTGTCGGTGTGCGTGACCGCGATCGTGGTCACGGTCGCGGCGCTGGCCGGCTACGGCTTCGCCCGTACGGAGTTCCGCGGCAAGGGCCTCCTCATGGGCGTGGTGATGTCGGGCCTGATGATCTCCCCGGCCGTCCTCGGAGTGCCCCTGTTCACCACCGTCCAGCAGATGGGGATGGTCGACACCTACTGGGGCATGATCCTGCCGCAGTGTGCACCCGCCGCGATGGTCTACATCCTCTACAAGTTCTTCCAGGGCATCCCGAAGGAGCTGGAGGAGGCCGCCTTCATCGACGGCGCGGGCCGCTGGCGGGTCTTCTTCACCATCATCCTGCCGCTGTCCCGCCCCTCGCTCTCGGCGGTCGGCATCTTCACCTTCATCGCCTCCTGGAACAACTTCCTGTGGCCCTACATGGTGACCAACAACCCCGACCTGATGACCATGCCCAACGGCATCGCGACCGTCATGAACTCCTACGGCATCCAGTGGGCCCAGCTCATGGCCGGCGGCCTCATGGCGGGCCTCCCGCTGATCGTCGTGTTCGTCTTCTTCCAGCGCCAGATCGTGGCGGGTGTCGCGCACACCGGCCTGGCCGGACAGTAGGAGTAGGAGTCAGCGCAGTGATACGTACGAGACTCGCGGCGGTACTCGCCGCCGCCTTCCTCGCCCTGCTGCCCACCACCGCGAGGGCCGCCGACTACCCCGACCCGCTGCCCCTCACCGGGCAGGAGATCATCCACGACCCGACCGTCACCCACCTCAAGAACGGCCAGTACGTGGCTTATTCGACCGGCGGCATCATCGGCGCCCGCCTGTCGACGGACATGAAGCACTGGGACGACGCGGGCAACGCCTTCGCCACGCCGCCCAGTTGGTGGTACGAGTACAACTCCACCGGTGACCCCTGGGCGCCCGACCTCTCCTTCCGCGACGGCCGGTACTGGCTGTACTACGCCGTCTCCTCCTGGGGCACCAACCACTCCGCGATCGGCGTCGCCACCTCCAAGTCCGGCATGCCCGGCACCTGGACCGACCAGGGCAAGGTCTTCACCTCCGATACGACCGACACCTGGAACGCCATCGACCCCGGCGTCATCAAGGCCGACGGCAGGCTGTGGATGGCCTTCGGCTCGTACTGGACCGGCATCCGCATGGTCGAACTGAACCCGAAGACCGGCAAGGCCGTCCCCGGCGCGACCGTCCGCCACCTGGCGACCCGCCCCGACGCGCCGTACGCCGTCGAGGGCCCCTACATCGTCAAACACGGCCACCACTACTACCTCTTCGCCTCCTACGACGGCTGCTGCGCCGGCGTGAACTCCACGTACAAGATCAGGGTCGGCAGGTCCACATCGATCACGGGCCCTTACGTCGACAGCGCCGGCACGCCGATGCTGGAAGGCGGCGGCGACCTGCTGCTGGCCGGCCACGGGAAGTACTTCGGCACCGGCGGCCAGTCCGTGTTCCGCGACAAGGGCCAGGACTGGCTCGCGTACCACTACTACGACGGCGACGACAACGGCACGCCCAAGCTCGGCCTCAACAAGCTGAGTTGGAGCCATGACGGCTGGCCCACTGTCAAGTAAGCACCCACCCCGAAAGGCGCACATGAGCACCGCCCGCTTCACCCTCGACCCGGCCTTCACCATCGGCAAGGTCAACCCCCGTCTCTTCGGCTCCTTCGTGGAACACCTCGGCCGCTGCGTCTACACCGGCATCTTCGAGCCGGGCCACCCCTCGGCCGACGAGGCGGGCCTGCGCACCGACGTGCTGGAGCTGGTCCGGGAGCTGGGCGTCACCGCCATCCGCTACCCCGGCGGCAACTTCGTCTCCGGCTACAAGTGGGAGGACTCGGTCGGCCCGGCGGACGAGCGCCCCCGCCGCCTCGACCTGGCCTGGCGCTCCACCGAGACCAACCGCTTCGGCCTCTCCGAGTACATCGCCTTCCTCAAGAAGGTCGGCCCGCAGGCCGAGCCGATGATGGCGGTGAACCTCGGCACGCGGGGCGTCGCCGAGGCCCTCGAACTGCAGGAGTACGCCAACCACCCCGCCGGCACGGCCCTTTCGGACCTCCGGGCCGCGCACGGCGACAAGGACCCGTTCGGCATCAAGCTGTGGTGCCTGGGCAACGAGATGGACGGCCCCTGGCAGACCGGTCACAAGACCGCCGAGGAGTACGGCCGGATCGCCGCCGAGACCGCGCGCGCCATGCGCCAGATCGACCCGTCCGTCGAACTGGTCGCCTGCGGCTCCTCCAGCCAGGCCATGCCCACCTTCGCCGCGTGGGAGGCGACGGTCCTGGAGGAGACGTACGACCTCGTCGACCACATCTCCCTGCACGCCTACTACCAGCCCGAGGGCGGTGACGTCGACTCCTTCCTGGCCTCCGCCGTCGACATGGAGTCCTTCATCGAGAACGTGGTCGCCACCGCCGACCACATCGGCGCGAAGCTGAAGTCGAAGAAGAAGATCAACCTCTCCTTCGACGAGTGGAACGTCTGGTACATCTCGGAGTGGCACGAGATCGAGAACTCCGGCGCGCGGGACTGGGCTCAGGCCCCGCGTCTCCTGGAGGACAACTACAGCGTCATGGACGCCGTCGTCTTCGGCTCGCTGCTCATCGCGCTGCTGCGGCACGCGGACCGGGTGACCGTCGCCTGTCTCGCCCAGCTGGTCAACGTCATCGCGCCGATCATGACCGAGCCGGGCGGCCCGGCGTGGAAGCAGACGACGTTCTTCCCGTTCGCGCAGGCCTCCAAGTACGGCCGCGGCCAGGTCCTCGACGTCCGGGTCGACTCACCGACGTACGAGACCAAGAAGTACGGCGAGGCGGACCTGCTGCACGCCACCGCCGTGCGCGCCGAGGACGGCACGGTCACGGTCTTCGCGGTCAACCGCAGCCGGACCGAGTCCCTGCCGCTCGAAGTCGCCCTGAACGGGCTGGAGTTGACGTCGGTGGTGGAGCACAGTGCGCTCGCCGACGCCGACCCGGACGCCCGAAACACCCTCGCCGAGCCCGAGCGGGTCGCCCCGCACGCGGTCGAGGGGACCGCTCTCCAGGACGGCCGGTTGTCCGCCGTCCTGGAGCCGCTGTCCTGGAACGTGATCAGGCTGGCTTAGTTCGTGGACGCGTGGCCGGGGGAGTCGACCGGTGTCACCGGCACTCCTCCGGCCGCGCTGCCCAGCAGTGTCAGCTTCACGTCACCCGGGCCTGCGGGTGTGGTTCCGTCGGACAGGACCGCGAGGGCGAGTGTGTTGGCGCCCCGTGTGCGGAGGATCCCGTTCGGCAGGACGAAGGTGTGCTGTGGGCCCACATCGTTGATGTACTGGCCCATGTTCCAGCCGTTCAGGAAGATCTGGACGCGATAGGCGCGGGACGCGTCGTCGGTCAGGGTGAGCCCGATCGAGGCGTCCACACCCGGATTGACGGAGAGCCGGAAACCCGTCCGGTACCAGGTCACGCCCTGTCGCCGGTCCGCCCGTGGCAGGTCGACGAGCTGCCAGCCGCGGTCCGCGAACCCCGGCAGATGCCACCCCTCGCGCTCCCCGAACAGCCCGCCGTTGTTCATCACCCCGCGCACCGGATCGACGGCCGTCTCGCCCTGAAGACGCCAACTCACCTTCGGGGAGGCCTGCTTGGAGGTCTTCTTGGAGGACCTCGTGGAGGCCTCCGTGGAGGCTGCCTCGAAGGTCACCGCCGTCAGGCCGCGGGCCGCCTTGTGGGTGTCGAGCGCCTTGCCGTCCTGATCGTGCTGCATGCGCCGGACGAGGACAGAGAGCACGTGCGGGCCGGTCGTGCGCTGCTTCCTGGGAACCGGCCAGGTGGCGGTCGCCGCCCAACTGCCCTGCCGCACCGAGGCATTGTCCGGCACCGGCATCCGATGGGTGCCCAGCGGCTCCCCGTCCAGCCAGGCCATCAGCAGCCCCTGCGTGCCCGTGCTGTAGGACAGCGACACCGACTCCGTGCCGGTCGTGTCCGTGAAGCGGCCCCGGTACCAGACATCCCCGTAGTGGAAGCCGTAGTCGTCCGCGAACAGCACGGGCTGCCCGGCGGGCACGGGTGTCGTGCTGTACGACGAGGTCCTGTCGGCCTCCTGCCATTCGCTGTCGTCGAAGCCGGGCTCGGACTCGGGGTTCTCCGTGTGCCGCCGCCAGCCGCCGAGCGCGGGCAGCTTCACCTCGCCCACGCCGGGGATCACCGGCTCGGCCCGCAGACTCCCGCCGAGGGTGGGCAGCGTGCGCAGGGTGCCCCCGTTCCACACCACCTCGCCCATGCCGCGCGGCCCCCACACCTCCAGGCCCGTCCCGTTCGCGACCGTGTCGCCGGTGAGGTGGACCGTGTCCCCGCGCAGGGAGGCGCTTCGCAGCAGCGCCGGGCCGTACACGAGGACCGGGCCCGACGGGGTCTCGTAGGGCCACAGCTGCAGCGAGGTCGCGTCGTCGGCGAGCAGGAGCAGCAGCGGGGTGTCGATGCCGTCGCCCTCGATCAGCAGCCGGGTCAGGCCGCCGACTCCGAGGGTGGCGGACGCGTACAGCAGGCCGCGGTCCCACAGCCATCCGGCCTCGGCGTCCAGCCGGGTGACCGTCGGCTCGGTCGGGCACTCCAGCACGATCTGCGCCCGCTCGCCGGGCCGCCCGACGAACAGGGCGATGTCCTGGCGCCCCGCGGTGAACGACAGCATGGGCTGCGCGGTGGCGTACTTCAACTTCCGCCTGCCCAGGGCGAGTCCGGTGGTGATCAGCCGGGCGTCGCGCGCCGGAATCGTGACCGGCACCTGGGTGTCGGCGGCGGGAAGGTCCGAAGTGACTTCCTCCGTACTGTCGTTGCGCAGCACGTACACATGGGAGCCGGTGTCGGGGTTGGTCAGGTGGTACACCTTGATCCGGTCGTCCCCGGCCTTCACCGCGGCGGCCCGCTCCAGCTTGGCGAAGTCCGGTACGTGCCGCAGCAGATGGCCGAGCTGATGCATCGGGGCCAGCTTCGCGGTCGCGTTGCGCGCCTCGTCGAAGGCCGCCCCGTAGTCGTACGACGTGTAGACGACCGGCGCGGGCAGCCAGCCCCACGAGGTGCCGCCGAAGGTCATGTAGACGTTGTGGAGCGTGATGCCGTTGGCGAGGTTGGTCAGATAGAACCGCCGCTCGTACGCCGCGTCACGCGTGCGGCGCGACTCCTCGTACCCCTTGCCCTTGAACCAGCCGCCGCCCCACGGGTCGAACCAGCCGCCGCCGAACTCCGGGACGAACCCGGGCGTCCGCGGGCTGGCGGTGGCGCCGCCCTGCCCGCCGCCGATCCCGAAGTGCCCCCAGTCCGGCGGGTTCCCGGATGGCGACGGGTAGCCGTCGAAGCCGTACAGCCAACGCCCCTTCTCGCCACCGGTGTCGAAGGAGCCGGGCACCCAATAGCCGTTCCTGCCCTTGTCGTTGTGGAACAGCGGCACATCGATGCCGTCGGCGCGCACCTTCTTGTACAGGTGGGACATGTAGGCGCGGCCGGTGGGCTCGGTGACATGGGCGTCGTACTCGTTCTCGATCTGGTAGAGCAGGACCGTGCCGCGGCCTTTGGTGTAGAGGTGCTTGGCCACGATGCGGTTCACGGCGGTCAACCACTCGTCGACGTACGACAGATACGTCGGGTCGGCGGTCCGCGCCGTCCCCTTCGTCGCCGTCAGCCAGCCGGGGAAACCGCCGCCGTCGACCTCGGCGTTGATGTAAGGGCCGGGGCGCAGGATGACATACAGGCCGGTCTCGGCGGCCATGCGCAGGAACAGGTCCAGGTCGCGGACGCCGGTGAAGTCGTAGTGACCGGGCGCCGCGGAGTGGTAGTTCCACGCCACATAGATACTGACCGCGTTGTAGCCGTGCGCCCGCATCTTCTGCAGCACGTCCCGCCACAGCGACGGGCTCGGCAGCCGGAAGGGGTGCAGCTCGCCCGACCACACGACGAGACGCCTGCCGTCGACCAGCAGCGAGTACCGGTCGAAGCCGACCGTGTGCTTCTGTCCGTCGGCTCCCGGCGGCTCGGGCGCGGGCCCCGTCGGCACGGACCGCGCCGCATGGGCCGAGGGGGCCTCCGCCCCGGCGCTGCCGCTCAGCGCGAGACCGAGCGCGGTCGTACCGGCGAAGGCTCCGAAGGTACGTCTGCTGAGCGCCAAAAGAAGCCTCCTGGGCAAATGCTGCGTGGTGCGGGCGGTGCGGGTGTGGGGGCCATTCTCCACGCAGCAACCGGTCGGCACGGCCGCCCGGGGTGCTCGACGCGGGCGGATTACGCGGTTTGGACGGCAGGGGCGCCGCGTGGGCCTGCCGTACGGCCTGGTGACGGGGAGGGGGCGGGTTGGTGAAGGGGAGGCGGCCCGTTGACGTCGGGCAGCGGCCCGCTAGCGCTGTCGTCACACCAGGAACAGCAGCTGGGCGGCGACGAGCACGTCCACGACGCCGCACCACTCGGCGAACGTACGGGAGACGACCTGGTCGCGCCTCAGGTGGACGAAGTCCCAGCCGCCGTGGAAGAACCAGCCGGCCGCCACGAAGTACCGGCCCAGGTCCGGGTCCACCGCGAGGCCGGCCAGGGCGAGCCCCGCGAACACGAGGGTGCCCGCGGCCTGGATGCCGAGACCGGTTCGTCCGTCGTGCGGGGTCCTGCGAAGGGCGCCCCAGACCAGTACGGCCAGGGCCAGAGCGACGAGGACGGTGGAGGGGGCGACCGCGTCCTGCAAGGGGAGGGCGAAGATGGCGACCACGCCCGCGCCGAGGACCGGCCACGTCGCCCGGGGCGTGCCGAGCTGGTGGACGATCACGTAGATCAGGGGCAGCAGCGGCAGGACCTCCCCGAAACCGTCGACGGCGTCCGTCACGTCCTGCGAGCCGGACACGACCAGGTTGAGGATCCAGACGGCTACGGCCAGCAGCGTGGGCAGGCGTCGTCGTACGAGCGCCGCGGCCGGGTGCCGCTCGTCGGGCGCCGGAGGGGGCGTGGTCGTGTCAGGGGTACGGGAGGTGGGTCGAGGGGTGGGTCGCGCGGTGAGTCGGGAGGTGGGTCGAGCGGTCATGGTGGCCTCCGGTCTTGGGTGTTTGGGTGGTTGGGTTCTTGGGTGGTTCGGTGGGATGTCTTCAGCCTGCTGCGGGGCGATGTCGCCCAGTAGTGGCGAATCCGCAGGGGAGCGCGTGGAGTTGTCACGTCCTCGCGTGACATCTGTCATGCGGTGTCATGGGCCGCGGCCTGGGCCACAATGGCCCGATGGGGGACGACGGATCGATCGTTCACGGCGCGGACGCGCGCAGGCCCGGACTGGCGGGCTTTCGGCGCTACACCTGGTGGACCGTGCCGGGCATGACCGCGTGCGTCCTGGTCGCCTTCGTCGGGGAGTGGACCCTCGACGGCGATGTCCCGCTGTGGGCCCGTGGCCCGAGTGCCGCCGCACTTGTGGTCGAGGTGGTGGCGAGCGTGGTGCTGCTGAGTCGGCGGCTGGCGCTGCGGCCGATGCCGGACACGGACGGCAGCGGGCCGCCCATGGGATGGCTGATCGCCGCCAGCGCGGCTGGAGTTGTCCTCGCAGTGCTCCCGCTCGCCCGGCACAACTACGGGCTATGGCCGGTCGCGCCGGCCGTGGTCGTGGCCATCGCCGCGACGTACCTCCCACCGCGGCGCAGACGCCAACTCATCGCCTACGTCGTCGTCCTCGCGCTGCTGCCAGGCGGCGCCGTCGCCCTGGCCTACGGCGACGGCGGCCACGACCTGGCATACGCCGTCCTCTTCCCGGCCGGGCTCGTCGCCTTCACCGTCTGGGTGACGCTCGGCCCCCTGTGGGCCTGGGACACCGCGCGGCGACTGGATGACGCGCGGCGGCTGGAGGCGGAGGTGGCGGTCAAGGACGAGCGGCTGCGGTTCGCCGCAGACCTGCATGACATTCAGGGCCATCACCTCCAAGTCATCGCGTTGAAGAGCGAGTTGGCGGCCCGGCTCGTCGAGAGGGATCCGGCGCGGGCGGCGGCGGAGATGAAGGACGTCCAGCGACTCGCGGTCGACGCCCTCAGCGACACCCGGGCCGTGGTGCAGGGCTACCGCCGTACGACGCTGGACGACGAGATCGTGAACGCGACGAGGGTGCTGGCCGCCGCCGACATCGATGCCACGCTGAACCTCGAACCCGCCGCCTCAGCGACCGACTTGACCTCCGGTCTGGCCGACCCGGCCCGTCACCTCCTCGGTCTGGTGATGCGCGAGTCCACCACCAACGTGCTCCGGCACAGCCAGGCGCGGCACGCCGAGGTCGACTACCGCGTCACCGGCGGTCTCGCCCGTCTCCGGGTGAGCAACGACGGTGCCGACGAGCACCCGGCAGGGCTGGAGGGCACGGGCCTGCGCGGCCTCGCGGAGCGACTGGAGGCGGCCGGCGGCGAGTTGACCTGGAACCGCGACGGCGACCGCTTCGTGGTCGAGGCGTCGCTGCCGACGCAACGGAAGGCCTGACGATGATCCGGCTGCTGATCGCCGACGACGAGGACCTCCTCAGAAGTGCCCTCGTCGCGCTGCTCGGTCTTGAGGACGACCTCACCGTGGTCGCCGAGGCGGCGACCTCCACCGACGCCGTACGGCTGGCCCGCGAGCACAGCCCCGACATCGCTGTACTCGACCTGGAGATGCCGCCCACCGACGGCCTGCGCGCCGCCGAGGAGATCCGGGACGGCCAACTGCCCACCCAGGTCGTCATCGTCACCCGGCACGCCCGACCCGCCGTGCTGCGCCGCGCCCTGTCCGCCGGCGTGCGCGGCTTCGTCACCAAGACCACCCCGGCAGCCAGGCTGGCGGAGATCATCCGCGACATCGCCGCCGGACGCCGTTACGTCGACCCCGACATCGCCGCGTCGGCGCTGACCGAGAACGACTGCCCGCTCACCGACCGGGAGTTGGAGGTCCTGCGGGCAGCCCGCACCGGAGCCTCGGTCGCCGAGATCGCCACCGTGGTCAGCCTGGCGCCCGGCACGGTCCGCAACTACCTGTCCGCCGCCATGTCCAAGCTGGGCACGCCCACCCGTCACGCCGCCGCCCATCACGCGTGGCAACAGGGCTGGATCTGATGGGCGAGTTCGCGATAGACCCGTACAAGAGGCCTCGTAGGGCCTCGTATGGCTCCCTAGGACTCCGTGGGGTCCCACAGAATTCCGTATTCCGTATGAGGAGGCACGATGACAGCCGAGTCGCGCTACCTGCGGCCCCCTTGGGGCGCGCGGGTCATCGGAAACCGGATGGCCAAGCTCTTCGCCAGGAGCGTCCTGAGCACGCTGTCCGTACGCGGCCGCAAGAGCGGCCAGTGGCGCAAGGTGCCGGTGGCTGTCCTCGAACACGAGGGCGAGCGCTACCTGATAGCCCCGCGCGGGCAGACCGACTGGTCGCGCAATCTGCGCGCCGCCGGGAGCGGGCGCCTCGCCCGCAAGGGCCGGGTCGAGGAGTTCGACGCGGTCGAGGTGCCGGTCGCGGAACGGCCACCGCTGATCGAGGACTACCTCAGCCAGTTCGGCAAGTTCCCCACGGTCAGCGAGACGTTCCGCGAACTCCCCGAACCGGCCGACCACCCTACGTTCCGGATCGTCCGCCACTCCGCGTGACCCATCCAGGGCAAGTTTGGTGCGGTTCGTGTGGGCGCCCGGCCACTTGGTGGCGTACGTGATGAAGGCGTACAGGTGCTCGTACAGGTGCGCGTACAGGCGCCCTCCGACCGCTCGGAGGTGCTGGAACGAGAACCGGAACCGCCCGGCAAGACCGTGCGGGCCGGATCGATCTGTTCGGGCGCTGCCGCCCGCCTTGCAGCTGATCTACTGGCCGCACCAGTTCCTGCACGAGCGAAAGCGGAGTGAGGCGGACGTGACGACGCATACTGCGAAGGCCGAGGCCGGAGCCGGGGTCAAGGTCAATCCCGTGACCGGGTACACCGGGGCCGAGATCACCGGCGTCGATCTGGCGGGCCCGCTGGACGACGAGGCCGTCGCGGTGATCCGGGCGGCGCTGCTGCGCTGGAAGGTGCTGTTCTTCCGGGATCAGCGGCTCGACCATGCCGCCCATGTCGCACTGGCCCGGCCTTTCGGTGAGCCGGTCGTGCTGCATTCCCGGGGCAAGGCCTCGCCGGAGGGCTTCCCTGAGGTGGAGACCACGGCCGACCGGCTGGAGCTGGCCGGACGCTACGGGATGGACCACCAGGAATGGCTGGAGCGGCGGCGGCACACCCTGTCCCGGGGGTGGCACTGCGACCACGGTGCCCGGGTGAATCCGCCCGCCGCGACCATCCTGCGCGCCGAGACCGTGCCGCCGTACGGCGGGGACACGACGTGGTCGAACCTGGCGGCCGCGTACGCCGGACTCTCGGAGCCGGTAAGGGAGTTCGCCGACCGGCTGCGCGCCGAGCACCGCCTCGGGGTCGGCTACCAGCCGCGCCCCGGCCATGACGCCTACGTCCAGCACCTCCAGGACCACCAGGTCGCCACCGTCCACCCGGTGGTGCGTGTGCATCCCGAGAGCGGCGAGCGGCTGCTGTTCGTCAACGGCTACTACGTCGAGCAGATCCTCGATGTGTCGCGCGCGGAGAACCGGCTGCTGCTCGAACTGTTCGTCGAGCAGGTCACCCGGCCCGAGTACACCGTCCGCTTCCGCTGGGAGCCGGGCAGCGTGGCGTTCTGGGACAACCGAGCCACCATCCACCTGGCCCCCAGCGACACCGGGCACCTCGACTTCCCGCGCATCATGCACCGCGTGATGCTCGCCGGGGACGTGCCGGTCGGACCGGACGGCAGGCCCTCCGACTCCATCTGCGGTGCACCACTGGGGAGTTGAAGGACACCCGCCGACCGGTCACTGTGCTTCTTCAGCTCGTCTCGACGCCCACCGCCAGCGTGCCGGTGTAGCCCGCGGAGGCCGAACTGCCCAGCGCGGTGAGGGTGAGGAGGCCGGACGCGGCGCCTCCGTCGTCGTAGATGGAGTCCTGGGCGAGGGTGGTGCGGGTGACGGTGTTGGTCGAGTACGGGCTGACCTTCGCCATCGCCGCGGTGATGGTCTCGTTGCAGAAGAGCTGGCCGGTGTGGAGTTCGCGGCCGCCCGTGAACGAGCCGTCGGAGGTGAGCGTGACGCCGGTGTGCACCTTGAGGTGGATGTGGACGCAGCGTCCGCGGTACCAGCCCGGGTAGATCGTCGTGATCTTCGCTACGCCGTCGGTGCCCGTCAGCACACCGCCGCGCAGGAAGGTCCCGTCGTCCGGTTCCGAGTGGCCGTTGCCGCCGACGAATCCGGAGTACTCGCCGAGCGCGTCGCAGTGCCAGATCTCCACGAGCGCGTTGCTCAGCGGCACGCAGGTGTCGTCGTCGACGACGGTGAGGACGAGTTTGAGCGGGGCGCCGGCCTTGCCTTCGGTGACGTCGGCGCGGACGTACTGTCCGTCGAGGTAGTAGGGGCCTTCGGTCATCTCCTTGGTGAGGGTGCAGACGGCCGCGGCGGCGACCGGGGCCGCGTCCGCGGCGGACGCCGTGTCGGCGGTGGGGGATGTGGGTGCCGCCGCGGCCACGGCCAGTGCGGCGGCCGTGGCGCCGGTGGCGATGAGGACGGTACGACGCCCGACTCTGGGCTCTGCGCTGTTGTTCAGCGGGTTGTCTGTCATGAACACGGCACCGTAGGGACGCATGCTGTCGGAGCCCTGTGTGTTGGGCAAAGTGACGAACCGTCAAGCCCTGTGTTCAGCCAAGGGAGTTCGTGAATCGTTTTAACTTCTGCGTCCGAAGCGTTGACGCGCAAGCGCTTCGATTCTACGTTTCGCAGCCAGAGCCGTCCGAGAACACGGTCGCCGTTCGAGACTTCGAACCCATAGAGCCCGGAGGATCCGCATGAGCCGCACCTCCCGCACCTCCCACAACCCACGTAGCTCCCGCACCTCGCGTACGTCCCGCAGAACCGCCCTCCTCACCATCCCCGCAGCCGTTCTGCTCGCCCTCGTGCCGAGCACGGCGAACGCCTACCCCAACCCCGGCACCGTCACGGGGTCCGTGATCGTGCACGACCCGACGATGGTCAAGACCTCGTCGGGCCGCTACCTGCTGTACGCCACCGGCGGCGGTCTCGGCTACAAGACCTCGACCGACCGCACCGCCTTCACGGCCGGAAGCGACGCCTTCACCACCAAGCCGAGCTGGTGGTCGACGTATGCGACCGAGGCCTGGGCGCCCGACATCTCGTACCACGGCGGCAAGTACCTGATGTACTACGCCGTCTCGACCTTCGGATCCAACAAGTCCGCCATCGGTGTGGCCGGTTCGAGCACCGGACTGCCGGGATCCTGGACCGACTACGGGGTCGTCTACACGTCCACGACCTCCAGCGACTACAACGCCATCGACCCGAACCTCTTCGTCGACGACAACGGCAAGTGGTGGCTCTCCTTCGGCAGTTGGTGGACCGGGATCAAGATGATCCAGATCGACCCCTCGACCGCGAAGCAGCTCTCCTCCAACACCACGCGCTACTCGATCGCCTCCCGGCCGACCGGCACGAAGGCCGTCGAGGCGCCGTACATCGTCAAGCGAAACGGTTACTACTACCTGTTCGCCTCGTACGACGTCTGCTGCAACGGCACCAGCTCGACGTACAAGGTCAAGGTCGGCCGCGCGACCAGCATCACCGGGCCGTACTACGACAAGAACGGCGTCGCCATGATGAGCAACGGCGGCACGCCCGTCCTGGAGTCGCACGGCAGGGTCATCGGCCCCGGCGGCCAGTCCATCATGGCCGACACCGACGGGGACCTGATCGTCTACCACTACTACGACGGCAACGACAACGGCACTCCCAAGCTCGGCATCAACCTGCTGAGCTGGAGCACCGGTTGGCCGGTCGCGTACTGACGGACCGACCGGCCCCCTGGGCTATCCGGCCTGGTTGTAGAGGGCCCGCGCCGCGGCCGGCCATCCGGTCGGCTGCGGCTGCGGCTCCGGCTGGGTGCGGCCGCGCACCTGTGCGGCGGTCAGACCGCCCTGGGCGCCCTGGGAGGCGGCGAGGCCTGGCATGCCGGTCTGTACGACGGGCTGCAGCCCGGCGGCCATGGCGGCGGCCTGGACGGGTGCAGGGGCCGGTGCCAGGCCCGGCATCGCCCCGGGGGTCTGCGCCGGGGCCTGGGCCGCGGCAGGTGCGGGCCAGACGGCGGGCTGCTGCGGGGCCGGGTAGTTCGGTACGGCAGCGGGCTGCGGGTTCGGGTAGCCGGCCGCGGCGGCGGGCTGCGGAGTGGGGTAGTTCGCCACGGCGGCGGGCTGGGGGGCCGGGTAGCTCACCGCCGCTGCCGCGGGCTGCGGCGCGGGCTGAGCGGGCGGCAGGCTCGGTACCGGGGCGGGCGCCGGCATGGGCATCGGCGCGGGCTGGGCCGCCGCGGGCCCCGGCCACGCGTTCGCCTGCGCGGCCAGCCCCTGCATCCCCGCCCCGTTGGTCGCGCTGACCAGACGGTCCACCGCCGCCGTACCCGAGCTGTAGCTGGTCCCGGTGCCCAGCTCGGGCACGGCGGCTCCCCTCCTGGTCCCGTAGAGCACCTGTTCCAGGCCGGACACCAGGCGACGCACGTCCACCTGGGGGCGCACCACGAGCCGCAGGAAGCGGCTGGACGAACCGATCTTGTTGCCGCACTCGCGGACCAGGATCCGGTGCTCGGTGAGCAGTCGGTCCCGGACCACGGTGCCTTCGGCACCCACGGGGAGGCGCACGAAGAGGAAGTTGCCCTGCGACGGGTAGACCGTCAGGCCGGGCAGCCCGGAGAGCTGGCGGGCCATGTCGAGCCGGTCGCGGCGGACCATGTGCAGGCTCTCCATGTACTCGGCGCCGTGGTCCTTGAGCATGAACACCACGGTCTCCGCGAAGGAGTTGAGGTTCCACTTGGGCAGCATCGAGCGCACTCTGCCCGCGAGGGCCGGGTTGGCGACGAGGTAGCCGAAGCGGATGCCGTGCAGGCCGAAGTTCTTGCCGAGGCTGCGCAGCACGATCACGTTGGGGCGCATCACCGCGTCCTCGACGACGCTCGGGTCGGCTTCCGCGTCGGCGAACTCCAGGAACGACTCGTCGATGACGATGAGGTCCAGGTCCGCCATCGAGTCCATGAACTGGACGAGCGACTGGCGGGGTATGAAGCCGCCGTCGGGGTTGTTCGGGTTGCACAGGACGGCGACCCGGGTGCCTCGCTTGCGGATGAAGTCGGCGTACTGCGCGAGGTCCAGGGCGAATCCGCTGGACTCCTGGAGCGGGAACATGTCGACGCGCTTGCCGGTCTCCATCGGCTGGTCGGTCCAGCGGCCGAAGGTGGGGACGGGGATGGCTATGGACTCGCGGACCAGCAAGTGGTCGATCCAGGTGATGAGTTCGGTCGAGCCGTTGCCCATCGCGACGCACTGCGGCGGCAGTTGGAGCAGATTGCAGAGCTCGCCGGTGATCGTGTCGGCGCTGCTCGGGTAGTACGTGATGATCTCGCGCAACCGGCCGGCCAGGTCGTCGAACATGGCGGGCGTGGGGAAGTACGGGTTGCACGGAATGCAGAAGTCCACCGGACCCGTACCGTCGCCCTCACGCGCCAGCGCAGCCATCGAGGGGCTGTGCGCTGCCGTGCCGCGGAACAGCGAGGTGACGTTGTCGGGCATGGAACCTCCGTATGGGGCGGACCCGGTGGGGAGGTCGGGTCCTCCGTCTCTGGGTGGCCCGTGCGGGGGAGCACGGGCCACCCAGAGATACGGAGACAGGCGTTGCGCCGTTCAACTCATGTGAAAGAAGTGTGACGTCACGCGTCGAACGAGTGGACCGTCGTCGTGCGGTACTTCTGGCCCGGCCGCAGCAGGGTCGACGCGAAGTTCGGGTGGTTCGGCGCGTCCGGGAAGTGCTGCGTCTCCAGGCAGAGGGCGTCGCCCTGGCGGTAGGTGCGGCCGCCGGTGCCGGTGAGGGTGCCGTCGAGGAAGTTGCCGGAGTAGAACTGCAGGCCCGGCTGGTCGGTGGAGATCCGCAGGGTGCGACCGGAGTGCGGCTCGCGCAGGGTCGCTACGTGCTCGGGCCTGGCGGTGATGCCCTTGTCGAGCGCCCAGTTGTGGTCGTAGCCCTTGGCCTGCACCTGCTGGACGTGGCCGTCGCGGATGTCGCGGCCGATCGCCTTGGTCTTGCGGAAGTCGAAGGGCGTGCCGTGCACCGTCGCCAGTTCGCCCGTGGGGATAAGGCCCGAGTCGGTGGGCGTGTAGCGGCCGGCGGCGATCGTGAGCTCGTGGTTCTCGATCGTGCCGCTGCCCTCGCCGGCGAGGTTCCAGTAGACGTGGCTGGTGAGGTTGACGACGGTGGCCTTGGTGGTCGTGGCCTCGTAGTCGATGCGCCAGTCGCCCTGCTTGGTGAGGGTGTACGTGACCTTCACCTTGAGGGTGCCGGGGTAGCCCATCTCGCCGTCGACGCTGGTGTAGTACAGGTGCAGGCCGACGTCGGAGCCCTTGGTGAACGGCTCGACGTCCCACACGCGCTTGTCGAAGCCCTTGGCGCCGCCGTGCAGGCTGTTCACGCCGTCGTTGACGTCGACCTGGTAGGCCTTGCCGTCGATGCTGAACTGGCCCTTGGCTATGCGGTTGCCGTAGCGGCCGATCAGGGCGCCGAAGTACGGCGTCTTGGCGACGTAGTCCTCGATGTTGTCGAAGCCGAGGGAGACGTTGGTGTAGCGGCCGTGCCGGTCGGGGATCTCCAGGGACTGGACGATGCCGCCCCAGGAGAGGACCTTCAGGCGGGTGCCGCCGTTCTCCAGGGCCCAGCTGTAGATCTTCGTGCCATCGGCGAGCTTGCCGAACAGCGACTTCACCGGCTTCCCGCCTCCCGGGGCTGCTTGTGCGGTGCCCGTGCCGAGGGTGGTCGCGGCGATGCCCGCAGCCGCGGCGCCCGCGATTACTGTGCGTCTGTTCAGTTCCATGTGCGGCTCCTCGTGAATGATGGGGAATTCCCCTTCCCCGACATGTGCGATGCGTAGCCGTGCAGTGTCTTTCTGTTGTTCCTGTGGGAGCCGGTTCGGGCTGGACCGCAGCCCTTGTGCTGGAAGCCCGCCGCCTTCGGGGGCGAGCGGAGTCACGTGTGCGGCTCCCGTAAGGGCAAGCACAGTCCGCAAAGGACATCGGGCCCCGCCAGTTGGCGGGGCCCCAGTCGTTTACGAACCTGACTTGCGCTTGTTCCACACGTCGAACCCGACCGCGGCCAGCAGGGCGAGGCCCTTGATGACCTGCTGCCAGTCGGTGCCGACGCTGAGGAGGTTCATGCCGTTGTTCAGCACGCCGAGGACGAGACCGCCGATGATGGCGCCGAGGACGGTGCCGACACCGCCGCTCATGGAGGCTCCACCGATGAACGACGAGGCGATCGCCTCGAGTTCGAAGTTGAGGCCCGCCTTCGGCGAGGCCGCGTTCAGACGGGCGGCGACCACCATGCCCGCCAGGGCCGCGAGCACGCCCATGTTCAGGAAGACAAGGAAGGTGATCTTCTTGTCCTTGACGCCGGAAAGCTGCGCGGCCGGCAGGTTGCCGCCGATCGCGTAGATGTGACGGCCGAAGACGGCGTTGCGCATCACGTAGCCGTAGCCGACCACCAGCAGCGCGAGGATGATCAGGATGATCGGCGCGCCCTTGTAGCTGGCGAGCAGCATCGTGACCGTGAGGATCGCGGCGACGATGGCGACGAGCTTGAGCAGGAAGAGGTTCCTGGGCGCCACTTCGAGGGCGAACTCCTGCTGCCGCTTGCGGTCGCGGACCTCCTGGATGACCGAGAAGGCGATCAGCGCGAAGCCCAGCAGCAGCGTGAGGTTGTGGTAGTTGGTGTTCGGGCCGACCTCCGGCAGGAAGCCGTTGCCCATCTTCTGCAGGCCGTCCGGGAACGGGCCGAGCGTCTGACCCTTCAGGAGCATCTCCGTCAGACCGCGGAAGACCAGCATGCCCGCGAGGGTGACGATGAAGGAGGGTATGCCGAGGTAGGCGATCAGGAAGCCCTGTGCCGCGCCGCCCACCGCGCCGATGGCCAGACACAGCAGCAGCGCGAGGGGCCATGCCATGTCGTGCTGCACCATCAGCACGGCCGCGAAGGCGCCGGTGAACGCCGTGAGGGAGCCGACCGACAGGTCGATGTGTCCCGCGATGATCACCAGCATCATGCCGATCGCGAGGATCAGGATGTAGCTGTTCTGGAGCACCAGGTTGGAGACGTTGCGAGGCAGCAGCAGGTCGCCGCCGGTCCACACCTGGAACAGGACCACGATCAGACCGAGGGCGATCAGCATGCCGTACTGGCGCATGTTGCGGCGCAGGCCGTCCAGCACGAGCTGGAGCAGTCCGTCGCCGGAAGCGGACCCGCCGCTCTTGCCGGGCGGCGCGGCCGCCGGGCTCTTGGTCACATCGGTGCTCATCGCGTTACCTCTTTGTCCTTCGTCATCTGACGCATCAGCACTTCCTGCGTGGCCTCGGCGCGCGGGAACTCGCCCGTGAGCCGGCCGGCGGCCATGGTGTAGATGCGGTCGCACATGCCGAGCAGTTCGGGCAGCTCGGAGGAGATGAAGACGACCGCCTTGCCCTCGGCGGCCAGCCGGTCGATGACCGTGTAGATCTCGTACTTGGCACCGACGTCGATGCCGCGTGTCGGCTCGTCCAGGATCAGCACGTCAGGACCCGCGAAGATCCACTTGCTGAGGACGACCTTCTGCTGGTTGCCGCCGGAGAGCTTGCCGACCCGCTCGAACACGGTCGGGGCCTTGATGTTCATGGATTTGCGGAAGCCCTCGGCGACCTGCCGCTCCTCCTGCTCGTCGACGACGCCGCGCTTGGCCACCTTGCTCAGCGCGGTGAGCGAGATGTTGCGGTTGATCGTGTCGATGAGGTTGAGGCCGTAGTGCTTGCGGTCCTCCGTGACGTAGGCGATGCCGTGCTGGACCGCCTCCGCGACGGACTTCGTCCGGATCTCCTTGCCGTCCTTGAGGACCGTGCCGCCCGCGTACCGGCCGTAGGAGCGCCCGAAGACGTTCATCGCGAGCTCGGTGCGGCCGGCGCCCATCAGGCCCGCGATGCCGACGATCTCGCCGCGCCGCACCTGGATGGACACGTCGTCGACGACCTTGCGCTGGTGGTCGATCGGGTGGAGCACGGTCCAGTCGCGGATCTCCAGGGCCGGTGCCGCGCCCTTCTCCGGCTGGTGCGGGGTGCGCTCCGGGAAGCGGTGGTCGAGGTCGCGCCCGACCATGCCGCTGATGATCCGGTCCTCGGTCGTCTCCGCCGACTTCACGTCGAGGGTCTCGATGGAGTGCCCGTCGCGGATGATCGTCACCGAGTCGGCGACCTTGCGGATCTCGTTGAGCTTGTGGGAGATGATGATCGAGGTGATGCCCTGGTTCTTCAACTCCAGGATGAGATCCAGGAGTTTGTCGCTGTCCTCGTCGTTCAGTGCCGCTGTCGGCTCGTCGAGGATGAGGAGCTTGACCTTCTTCGACAGCGCCTTCGCGATCTCCACGAGCTGCTGCTTGCCCACGCCGATGTCGGCGACGCGGGTCTCCGGGTGGTCGCTCAGGCCCACCCGGCGCAGCAGCTCCGAGGCGTGTCCGAGGGTCTGCCTCCAGTCGATGAACCCGCCCTTGGCGTGCTCGTTGCCGAGGAAGATGTTCTCCGCGAGGGAGAGATACGGCGACAGCGCCAGTTCCTGGTGGATGATGACGATGCCGTGCTGCTCGCTCGCCCGGATGTCCTTGAAGGAGCAGATCTCTCCCTCGAAAAGGATGTCCCCTTCGTAGCTGCCGTGCGGATGGACGCCGGAGAGCACCTTCATCAAGGTGGACTTCCCGGCGCCGTTCTCACCGCAGATGGCGTGGACCTCGCCCTGACGGACGGTCAGTGAGACGTCCGACAGCGCTTTGACGCCGGGAAAGGTCTTGACGATCGAGCGCATTTCCAGGACGGGTCCCGCCATGGTCGTGCCTTCCAATCCGTGGAGTTCGACGGTTACTTGAGCTGGTCGGCCGTGTAGTAGCCGCCGTCGACGAGCTCCTTCTTGTAGTTCGACTTGTCGACGCTCACCGGCTGGAGCAGGTAGGCGGGGACGACCTTGGTGCCGTTGTTGTACGACTTGGTGTCGTTGATCTCGGGCTTCTTGCCGTTGAGCGAGGCGTCGACCATGTCCGTGGCGACCTGGGCGAGCTTGCGCAGGTCCTTGTAGACGGTCATCGACTGCTCACCGGCGATGATCGACTTCACCGAGGCCAGCTCGGCGTCCTGGCCGGAGATGACCGGAAGCGGCTTGGCCTTGGAGCCGTAGCCGTCCGACTTCAGCGCGGCGATGATGCCGATGGAGATGCCGTCGTAGGGCGAGAGGACCGCGTCGACCCGGCCGCTCGTGTACGTGGAGGTGAGCATGTCCTCCATGCGCTTCTGGGCGGTGGCGCCGTCCCAGCGCAGGGTGGTGACCTTGGTGAGTTCCTTCTGGCCGGACTTGACGACGAGCTTCTTGCTGTCGATGTACGGCTGGAGCACGCTCATCGCGCCGTTGAAGAAGTACTTGGTGTTGTTGTCGTCGTTGGAGCCGGCGAACAGCTCGATGTTGAAGGGGCCCTTGCCGCTCGCCACGCCCAGCTTGTCGACGAGGTACTGGGCCTGCAGCTTGCCGACCTTCTCGTTGTCGAAGGACGCGTAGTAGTCGACGTTCTTCGTGCCGAGGATCAGGCGGTCGTAGGAGATGACCGGGATGTGGGCGTCGGCCGCCTGCTGGAGCACGTTGTTCAGGGACTTGTTGTCGATGGCGGCGACGATCAGCGCCTTGACGCCCTGCGTGATCAGGTTTTCGATCTGCGAGACCTGCTGGTCGGGGTCGTCCTCGCCGAAGACCAGCTTGGTCTTGTAGCCCTTGGCCTTGAGGTCCTTCTCGACGTTGGCGCCGTCGGTGATCCAGCGCTCGGAGGACTTGGTCGGCATCGCGATGCCGATCGTGCCGCCCTTGGCGTCGCCCTTCTTCTCGTCACTGCCACCCTCGCCGGACTGGCCGCAGGCGGACAGCGTGAGGGCGAGAGAGGCGGCTCCGGCTATGGCGGTGAGGACAGCTCTGCGGTTACGCATGATCATCATCCTTGATGTGTGCAGGGCTCGGTCTGTGGGTGCGGAAGGGGCTCTGAAGACCGTGCGGAGAGAGACCGAGAAGGTGTGGTGTGTGGGATTGTGCGCGGCCGTGTGTTCTTTTGTGAAGGCGCGTTTCCGGAACGTTATGACGAGATATCGAAACGCTTCAGTTCACCCGGCAGCCGTGAGCCGAGCGGCGCCATGTCGCCGTCCGCTCCGTGCCGCGCGAGCAGGTCCAGTGCGAGCCGGCCGCGCCGCACTCTCTCCCGGGCCGTGGCCAGGGTGACGTCCCGCAGCTGGTGCCCGTAGGGGTAGATCGCGGGCGCCTTGGACAGGCCGAACTTCAGGTAGAGCGGTGCGCCGCGCCGGATCAGCTCGGCGACCTCGTACATCCGGACGTACCCGCCGAGGTCGTCAGGGGCCTCGATGTACATGTCCATGGGGGCGGCGGAAACCCGGCGTATCTCGGTGAGGTGATCGAGCGTCAGGTCGCTCGGCACGTTCAGCGAGTCGCCGCCGAGCTGCTCGTACACCGCGTACGCGGCCGGGTTGACCGGTCCGATCAGCGCGGACACCTTGAGCGTGGTGTCGGCCGGGATGATCCCGGCGACCCGCGCCCGGTGCAGCGTCCAGAGCACGCCCTCGTCGGCGACGAGCAGGCACTTGACGCCCAACTCCGTTGCTCGTACGGCGTCTTCGAGGCATCCGGCGACCGCGTCGTGGCCCCGGGCGCGCAGCCCGCCGCCCCGTGAGTCGGTGCGCACGGAGGCGCCTATGTCCCAGGTGCCGCGCGGGCCGGTGAACAGGCAGAGCTCGATGTCGCGCTCGGCGGTCGACTCGACCATCTCGGTGATCTCGGCGTCGGTCAGCATCCAGACGCCGCTGCCCTGGCTGATCCGGTGGATCGGCACATCGAGCCGCGAGGCCTCCTTGAGGACCGCGGCGAGCGCCTCGGGGCCCTCCACGGAGGGAACCTCGGTGCGCCAGCGGCCGCCTCCCGGGAAGGTGTGCGGCGAGGCGTCGGCGGGAGAGAGGGCGGGCGCGCCCAGGCCGAGCGCGGCGAGCGCCTGCTCGCCGGGTCGACGGGCTGCCGTGGGCGGGGCGTCGGTCACAAGCTGTCCTTCGCGTTCGATGAGAGAGCGTTCAGTGAGGTCTGTTCGGTATTTCGAACAGGGTTCGTGACGTGGAGCGTGCGCCGGTACGGAGCGTCAGGGTCCCCGTACCGGCGCACGGATCAGGGGTGCAGAAGGACTTTTCCGACCTTCGGGTCGCCGGACCCCACCAGCTCGATGGCCTGTGGGAACTCGGCGAGCGGCAGTTCGTGCGTGATCAGCGGCGACGGATCAAGCAGCCCGGCTCCGAAGACCCGCACCGTGTGCGCCCAGGCCGCCGGCGGCGCCCCGAACACGGTGTGCACCTCCAGCTGCCGTACGACGAGATCGGTGGGGTCCAGGCCCTCGGCGCCCGGCGCCGGGATGCCCGTCAGGACCAGGCGTCCGCCGCGCCTGAGCAGGGAGGCGGCGGTGCGCGCGGCGGACGCGGACCCGGCGGTCTCGATCACCACGTCGAAGTCGTCGGGCAGTTCCTGGTCCTTCGTGCGGAAGTCGGTGGCGCCGAAATCCTTCGACAGCGCGGCCCGGTCCGGGCGGGTGCCGACTACGAGCAGCTCGGCCGGCGAGCCCGCCTTCAGGAACTGCACCGCGAACATCCCGAGGGTGCCGGTGCCGACGACGGCGACCCGCTCACCGGGTACCGCGTTCGCCTTCAGCGCGGCGGCCGCGATACAGGCGGCAGGCTCCAGCAGGGCGGCGGCCGTCAGATCGGCGTCGTCCGGCAGGACATGGAGGAGGCGGGCCGGGAGCGTGAGGGTGGTGGCCATCGCGCCCGGCTGGGTGAAACCGGTTTCCTCGTACCCTGCCGTGCACAACGTTGTCTCGCCGGCGTGACAGCGGTCGCAGACCTGGCAGTTGCGGAAGCCCTCCCCGACGACCTTGCGGCCGACGAGCGAGGCGGGCACCGAGTCCCCTACCGCCTCCACCGTGCCGGACCACTCGTGGCCGGGGGTGAGGGGGTAGCGGACGTACCCGTCGGGCCGGTTGCCCTGGTAGACCTCGCGGTCGCTGCCGCAGATACCGACCGCGTGCACCCGGACCAGGGCCTCACCGGCCGCCGGCCGCACCCGCTCGTGCGGGACGATCCGGTGCTCGCCCGGCGCCTCGATGACGACGGCGGTGGGCGCCTTGTCGGTCGCGGTCACTGCGACCCCTTCGGCTTGCGCTGCTCCCAGCCGTCCGCCCAGAGGTCGAAGCGAGCCTGCTGCTGCGGGAACTCGGCGGCGGCGTCGACGTCGAGCTCGACACCGAGGCCGGGCGCGTCGGAGAGATGGAAGTAGCCGTCGACGACCTGGGGGGCGCCCTTCACGACCTTCTTGATGTCCGCGTCCGCGAAGTCGTTGAAGTGCTCAAGGATCTTGAAGTTCGGGGAGCTGAAGCCGACCTGGAGGGAGGCGGCGGTGAGGACCGGGCCACCTACGTTGTGCGGGGCCACCAGGACGTAGTGGGCCTCGGCGGTCGCGGCCAGCTTCCGCGTCTCCCAGATGCCGCCGATGTGGCCGACGTCGGGCTGGATGATGTCCACGGCCTGGCTCTCGAAGAGCTCGCGGAACTCGATGCGGTCGTGGATGCGCTCACCGGTGGCGACCGGGATGTCGACCTTGGCGGCGACCTTCTCCAGTGCCTTCAGGTTCTCCGGCGGGCACGGCTCCTCCAGCCACGCGGGCTTGAAGGGCGCGAGCTCGTTCGCGAGCCGGATGGCGGTGGCGGGGGAGAAGCGCCCGTGCATCTCCAGCATGAGCTCGGCGTCCGGACCGATGGCGTCCCGTACGGCCTCGATGAGCGAGACGGCGTAGAGGGTCTGCTCGTGGTCCAGCTCGAAGTGCCCGGTGCCGAAGGGGTCGATCTTGAGCGCCTTGTAACCGCGCTCCATCACTCCCTGGGCGGCCTTGTGATAGGCCTCCGGGGTCCGCTCGGTGGTGTACCAGCCGTTGGCGTATGCCTTGACCTTGTCGGTGACCTTGCCGCCGAGCAGCTGCCACACCGGTACGCCGAGGGCCTTGCCCTTGATGTCCCAGCAGGCCATCTCGATGACGGCGATGCCGGACATCACGATCTCGCCGGCCCGGCCGTAGTCGCCGTACTTCATCCGCTTGACGAGGTCCTCGACAGCGAACGGGTCCGAGCCGAGAATGTGATTGGCCTGCGCCTCTTGCAGATAGCCGATCAGTGCGTCGGTGTGCCCCAGCATCCGGGTCTCGCCGACTCCGGTGATGCCCTCGTCGGTGTGCACCTGGACGTACGTCAGGTTGCGCCAGGGCGTCCCGACTACGTGAGTGCTGATTCCGGTGATGCGCACGGCAATTGCCCCCTGTGCTCTTCGGTTCTGTTCGAAATTTCGTCACACGTTCGAAATGCTGGCGTGACAGTAAGGACGTGGCGGCGGGAGTGTCAATGGGGTGCGCGCATAACGGTTTGGACAGGGTGGGGCGGGGATGGCGGGGAATGGTCCGGGGTGTCCTCAACTCGGCATGCCGGAACAGGCAGTTCACTACAGAACCTTCACAGGAGTGCCTAGGAACGTTACCTGTGAGGAACTTAGTCTTCCGGCGTCATGGACTACTGCAACCCGTGCCGAAGGCACCTGAATGGCGCCCTCGTATGCCCGGGGTGCGGCACCTCCGTCGAAGAGCTCCGCGCGTACGAGGCCGAGCACGACGCGGGTACGGACACCGACGGGGCCGCGGAGCCGTACGAGAGCGACGACGGCGCCCCGGAACGCCCCGGGCGGGCCCGCAGCCGACGAGCCCGCGGGCCCGCCTCCGGGGCCAGCAGGCGCGACCGCAAGGCCGCCGCGCATCGGCGCCGGCGCCGCAAGATCCTGTTCGTGGGAGCCGGACTGCTGCTCGCCGCCGGTGGGCTGAGTCTCGCCGAGCTCGGGATCGAGGCGCCGGGATCCACTCCGCAGGCCGCGACCGCCGACGAGTCGACGGACGGTTCGGCTTCCTCGGCCGCGTCCGACGCGCCCGGGTCAGGCAAGGGCTCGGGTTCCGCTTCCGACTCCGGAACCGGTTCCCGTACGGCGTCCGGCTCGCCCGATCCCTCCGCCTCGCCGTCGGCCTCGGAGTCCGGCGACGACAAGACGGACAAGGACAAAGACAAAGACAAGGACAAGGGCGAAGACGGCAAGGCGACGGAGGGCCAGTCCTCCTCCACGGACCCGTCGCCCGGCGTCACCGCCGCGCCCCCCGCGCCGACGTCGGCCCCCGGAGCCACGGCCACTCCCGTTTCGGACCCCACCTCGGCGGCCCCCGCCCCGGCTCCGTCCCCCTCGGAGACGTGCAACCGGTTCCTGTGGTGGTGCACGTAGCGGGTGGACAGGTTCCATCCAGCCCCTCCGGCGTTTGAGGAGCGGGCGGGGGAGGGGCGGAGCCCCGGAACGCGGGACGGGTAGGGCGTAGAGGCGAAAGAACTCCCCTACGCCGAGAGCATCCGCTGGAGCAGGTCCCGCAGGGACAGCCGCTCCTCCCGGGAGAGCCCGGCCAACGGCTCGCGGGCGAAGCCCAGGGAGTCGCGCAGGCTCCCGGCCACCCGCACCCCCTCCTCCGTGGCGACCGCCAGCTTCACCCTCCGGTCGGAGGGATCCGCCTGCCGCTCCACCAGCCCCCGCGCCTCCAGCCGGTCCATGATCCCGGTGACATTGGACGGCTCGCACTTCAGCTTCTGCGCCAGCCGCCGCATGGGCAGCGGCTCCAGGGACAGCAGTCCGAGCAGCCGCGCCTGCGCCCCGGTCAGGGCATGCCGTCCGGCGGCCTCCTCGTACTCCTCGTGGTAGCGGGCCACGACCGTGCCGATGAGGCCGACGACCTCAAGAGTCAGTTCATCGGGGCGGCGGGTCTTCGGTGGTGTGGCCATGCTCTCCACGATACTCCGTTACTTGACATCATGAAATATTCAGGAGCATTGTTGTTTCAGGTACTGAAGTATTTGAGCCGCAGTGCACGAGGAAGGCGCACCCCATGTCCGACACCCCCACGCTCCCCACCACCGGCCGCGAATGGCACCTCGTCAGCCGCCCGGTCGGCGCCCCCAAGGCCGAGGACTTCGCCCTGGTCGAGGCGGAGGTCCGGCAGCCGGGTGAGGGCCAGGTCCTCGTACGCAACCTGTACGTCTCCGTCGACCCGTACATGCGCGGCCGCATGAGTGACGCCAAGTCCTACGTCGCCCCCTTCGAGCTGGGCAAGGCCATGCAGGGCGGCGCCGTCGGCGAGGTCGTCGTCTCGAACGCCGAGGGGATCGCCGTCGGCGACCACGTCCTGCACTTCCTCGGCTGGCGCGAGTACGCCGTCGTGGACGCGAAGCAGGCCGTCAAGGTCGACGCCGCCGCCGCGCCGCTGAGCACGTACCTCGGTGTCCTTGGCATGACGGGCCTCACGGCCTACGCCGGGCTCCTGCGCACCGCGTCCTTCAAGGAGGGCGACTCCGTCTTCGTGTCGGGTGCCGCCGGGGCGGTCGGCAGCCAGGTCGGCCAGATCGCCAAGCTCAAGGGCGCCTCGCGGGTCATCGGGTCCGCCGGCTCCGACGAGAAGGTCAAGCTGCTCGTCGAGGAGTACGGCTTCGACGCCGCCTTCAACTACAAGACCGGCTCGGTGGCCGAGCAGCTGCACGAGGCCGCCCCGGACGGCGTCGACGTCTACTTCGACAACGTCGGCGGTGACCACCTGGAGGCCGCCATCGGGGAGCTCAACCAGGACGGCCGGATCGCCGTCTGCGGCATGATCTCCGTCTACAACAACACCGAGCCCGCCCCCGGCCCGAAGAACCTGGCCCGTCTGATCGCGACCCGCGGCCGCATCCAGGGCTTCCTCGTCAGCGACAACTACGACATGCAGCCGCAGTTCATCCAGGAGGTCGGCGCCTGGGTCCGCTCCGGTGAGCTCAAGTACACCGAGACGGTCGTCGAGGGCATCGACAACAACCTGGAGGCGTTCTTCGGTGTCCTGCGAGGCGACAACACCGGAAAGATGATCGTCAAGCTCTGAGGACGGCCGACTGCCGGGGAGCCTGTCGCTGAACTTCCGGCATACGGTAACTTCTTTCCGAAGTCGTCGCGATCGTGGGCGCGAGTCGCGGCGGACCAAGGAGGAACGCACCGCATGAGCATCCAGCAGTCTGACGTCCTGTACACCGCCGTCGCCACCGCCGAGAACGGGCGCGACGGCCGGGTCGCCACCGACGACGGCAGGCTCGACGTCGTCGTCAACCCGCCGAAGGAGATGGGCGGCAGCGGCGCCGGCACCAACCCGGAGCAGCTCTTCGCCGCCGGATACAGCGCCTGCTTCCAGGGCGCCCTCGGCGTGGTCGCCCGCCAGGAGAACGCCGACGTCTCCGGCTCGACGGTCACCGCGCAGGTGGGCATCGGCAAGAACGGGGACGGGTTCGGGATCATCGTGGAGATATCCGCGGCGATCCCGAACGTCGACGCCGCCACCGCCAGGGCCCTCCTGGAGAAGGCCCACCAGGTGTGCCCGTACTCGAAGGCGATCCGCGGCAACATCACCGTGACGCTTGTCTGAGGTCGCTCGTTGCTTACGGCGGAGGCCGCACCCCAGGACGGGGGTGCGGCCTCTTCTGTGTGTGCGGTGCGTCGGGCGGGCGTCCGGTGCGTGGGGCGTGCGGTGCGTCAGGACGTCGTCAGCGCCGCCGTGTGCACCGCCTTCGCCAGCCGGCCGTTCTCCGGTGCCGCCCCGCCCGGGAAGGCGAACCGGCGCCGCGTGTAGCCGTAGGCGAGGCCGCTGCGGGGATCGGCGAAGCCCTGCGAGCCGCCCGCGCCGCTGTGCCCGATCGCCCCGGCGCCGAGGAACGGGTACCAGGTGTCGGCGGTCGCCTGGAAGCCCAGCGCGAACGACTTGTGCGAGCGGGCCACCACGTCGTAGCCGATGGAGTGGATCTGCCCGAAGGCGGCCACCGTGTCGGGCTTCAGCAGGGGCGCCCGCCCGTCGGCCCCGGTGGTGGCAGCCGCGTACATGCCGGCCAGCCCCCGCGCGGACGCGACCCCGCCGACGGACGCCGGGCCCAGTGCACGTACCGCGCGCGCGTTGGGCAGTGACTCGAGGTCGGTGGGCTCCGCCCCCTGACGGTTGAAGGCGATCGACGCCATCGTGTGCGGGCCGCCCGGGAGAGCGTCGAACACCGCCTGCTGCTCGGGCGTCGGGTCCATGGGGAGGACTGAGTGGAAGCGGCCCTCGTGCTCCTCGGGCAGGCCCAGGAAGAAGTCGAGTCCGTACGGGGCGCGGACCCGCTCCTCGTACACCTCCTGGAGGGAGCGGCCGGTCGTCCGCCGTACGACCTCGCCCGTCAGCGCGCCGATCACGAGCGCGTGATAGCCGAAGGCGGTGCCCGGCCGCCAGAACGGCCGCTGCCGCGCGAGCCGTTCGGCGATGAGCCGGTCGTCGGCGATCTCCTCGGCGGTGAACCCGTCGTCGGCACCGACGAGCCCCGCGCGATGGGCGATCAGCTCGCGCAGAGTCACCGCACCCTTGCCCTCGGCCGCGAACTCCGGCCAGTAGTGGGCGACTTCGCGGTCCAGGTCCAGCGTGCCGTCCTGTACGAGCAGCGCGACGACGAGATGGGCGGCGCCCTTGGAGGAGGAGTACACGCCGTAGAGCGTCTCGCCGTCGGTGTCCGGCCCCGCCCACAGGTCGACGACCCGCCGGCCGGCGACGTAGGCGCTCAACTGCCCGGCGTAGTCGGGACGTTCGCCCGCGACAACAGCGGCGAACTCCTCGCGCACCGCCTCGAAGCCCTCGGCGACGGTTCCCTGGACGGTGCTGCCGCTCTGCTGCGTCATCCGCGCTCCCTCTTGATCCGGTTCGGGTCACGGTCGACAACGCACTGCCCGCTTGCTGGAATTCCCCTTTGGGGAGAGGGCGTCGGCGTCACGGATGCCCGGAACGGTGCATCCCCGGCGGGTCGAACGGGGCATGCTGGACTCGGCGCCGGCGCGACGGAGGGCCGATGCCGTCAGGACGGCCGAGTGGCACCACGCGTGGCGAGGAGGGCCCATGTCCCCGATTCCGTCGCTTCCCGGCAGGCTGCCCAGCCGGGAGGAGGTCGCGCGCATGGCGCGCAGCACAACCGACATCACCGGCCAACTCCTGGACACGGCAGGGAACATCACCAAAATTGCCATCAACACCTTCGACCCGAGGGACGGATCGGGCGCCGAGGTCCTGCGTGTCCTGCGCCGCACCACGGCCGAACTCGCCGAGGCGAGCGCCTCCCCGCAGGCACAGGAGGCCTTCTACCGGATCGTGGACACGCTGACCCGGCTCGGCACGAGTGGCGCCCCGCTCGCGGTGCACCCCGTCAGCGAGCCCGCGCAGGCCCTGCTCACCGCGCTCGGTGACAGCCTGCTGCCGATCCTCGACGCCGTGGAACCCGCCGTCGAGGAGGCCGCCGACGCGCTCGGCGAACTCGTCGACGCGACCTCCCCGCTGCTGCCCGCCGCCGCGGGTGTCACCGCGGGCACGCTCCTCGCGCTCACCCCGGTGGTCCGCGCCGCCGCCGAGGTCCTGCGCGGTTCGACGCCCGAACTCCGCCGTATCGCCGACGCGTTGACGGCCGCGCTCGCCCCGCTGATGCCCCTCCAGGTGGCGCTGGCCGAGAGGGCCGCCGCCGCGGGCGCCGGTGTGGTCCGGGCGGCGCTGCCCCCGCTCGCCGACCTCACGGAGGCGGCCGCCGCCACCGTGAGCGCGACCGGCCCCGTCCTGATCGCCGCCGAGGAACTCCTCGTCTCCGGCCTGGAGCAGGTCCAGCCCCTCCTGCTCGCGGCAGCTTCCCGCGCGGGCCGCGTCGCCCGAGCGGCAGCGGTTCGCGTGGAGGCGGCGGTGTCGCCCGCGGCGGATCGGGGGGTGGTGGTGGCGGTGACCCCGGCGTAGCGATAGGAATCAGCCCCTCCGGCGTCCGAGGAGCGGGGGTGCGGGGGCGGAGCTGCGGAAGACGGGACGGGTGGGGGCGGAGGGGGCGAAAAACCCCACGTCAGCCCCACCGCGCGCCCCCGGTAAAGTTTCCCCCATGCGCGATCTCGGGGTGGGCTTCAGGTATTTGGTGCAGGGCCAGCGATGGGTGGCCCGGCACGGGAAGCAGTACGGCTTCGGTCTGCTCCCGGGCCTGATCACCCTCGTCCTGTACGCCGCCGCCCTGATCGCACTCGCCGTCTACGGCGAGGACTTCATCGCCTGGGCGACCCCGTTCGCGGACGACTGGTCCAGCCCCTGGCTGGGACTCTTCCGCGGCTTCCTCACGGCCGTACTCGTCGCCCTCGCCCTCCTCCTCGCCGTCCTCACCTTCACCGCGGTCACCCTGCTCGTCGGCCAGCCCTTCTACGAGTCCCTCTCGGAGAAGGTCGACCGTGACGTGTCCCCGGACGGCACGGCCCCCGAGTCGGGCCTGCCGCTCTGGCGGGAGCTGTTGATCTCGGCGCGCGACAGCCTGCGCATCGTGTTTCGGGCCGTTGTCTGGGGCGTACTCCTCTTCGCCCTCGGCTTCGTCCCGTTCGTCGGGCAGACCGTCATCCCGGTGATCGGGTTCTTCGTCACGGGCTTCTTCCTGACGGAGGAGCTGACGGCGGTTGCCCTCCAGCGCCGCAGCGTGCAACTCCGCGACCGCCTCACCCTGCTCCGCTCCCGCAAGACCCTGGTCTGGGGCTTCGGCGCCCCACTGGGCCTGGCCTTCCTGGTCCCGTTCGTCGCCGTGTTCCTGATGCCGGGCGCGGTCGCGGGCGCCACCCTGCTGGCCCGCGACCTGCTGGGCGAGGAGACGGAGAGCGGCGACGACGATGGCGACATGGACGACGCGGACGACGAGGACGGGACCGGGCGCAGGAACCGCGACGGCGATCAGGACACGGCCGCGACCCCCTGACCGGAGCCCGCCGCGTCCGCCGCGACCGTCAGGATCGCCCGCATCTGGGCGATGATGTCCAGCCGGTTCTGCACGAACTCGGGATCGGTGACCGCCCCGGTGGCCGGATCCGTGTTGCCCGTCCCGAACTGGAGCACCGGCGTGTGCACATGCCCGCCCGGCAGCGAGCCGTGCAGTCCGAGCCGGTCCCGCAGCAGGGTGGCGCGGTAGGCGATCTCGTTGGAGAGGTAGTTCCCGCCGCCCCCGGCCCGCGCCGTGGAGCCGGCGGTCGGACCGTCGGGTCGCACGACCGGGTCGGTGCCGCCCGCCGGGATCTCGGTCACGCTCGTGTTGTCGTACACGGGGAAGCGGCCGGTGCTCGCCGCGACGATCTCCTTGTACGGAAGCGTGGTCGTCGTCCACTGCGGCTGCGAGGCCGGGTCGGTGACCGGGACGGTCTCCGTGCGGGAGATGTTCTCGTTGTCGGGGAAACCGCCGCGCCAGGCGCCGTTGGTCCGCTCGACGTCGAAGTGGCCGATCCGGCCCTGACTCACGGTGGTGAACAGGTCGACCCGGGGGAGATGGTGCCGCAGGGTCCGCTCCACCGTCCCGTCCGCGAAGTCCTGCCAGCGGACGGGGAACACCGTCGTCTCGATGCGCGCCGGACCGTTCGCGGTCTCGATCGTCGTGCCGTCGAGGGCGAGGGCGGTGGCTCCGGACGGGTTGGAGATCCGGATGTCCCGGTCCAGGGTGAACGGGTCGAACCCGGTGACGAGAATCCGCTTCACGCCCTTGCCGTGCGGGACATGCTTCCCCCGGGGATAACGGATGGCCGTCCGGCCGCGCGAGTTCTGCTCCAACTCGTCCAGCAACTCGGCACGTTGGGTGTCGGTCAGCCCGAACGCCGGCTCCCACTGCCGCACTTCGCGGGTCATCCCCAGCCGCGCCCAGTACAGCGGCCGGTCGTCGTCACGGCTCAGGTCCCCGCCTGCGGGCCCGCGCCCCTGGGCCCGGTCCACGGCACGCCTCCACAGCCCGGAACCCTGTCGTACGACGACCCGCTCGGCCTGCGCGTACGAGTGGGACGCGGCGAGCGCCCGCGCGAACCCGGGGGCCACGGAATCGAATCCGGAACGGCGCAGGATCTCCTGGGGTGCGGCCTGGTCGAGCCGCTGCTCCTCGACGGTCGCCGAGGCTGTCTCGTCCGCGGTCGCGGTCCCCGGGGCGGTGAGTCCCGCCAGCAGGGCCAGGCCGAGTGCACTTATTCGAACGCGTAGGGAGCTCAAGGAGGATCAGGTCCTTCCGTCGCGCGTGGGGGAAGCCGAAGCTGTCGTCGCCGGACGACGGCAGTATCACGTGACGGACGGGGCGTACGCCATGCCCGGGACTCAGGTGGGGATCTTCGCCGCCGCCTCCCGGAGCGCCCCCAGGAACGCGGCGGCGGCCGGTGACAGCGACCGCCCCCGTGCCGTGGCCGCGTACACCGCCCGCGCCGGAGCGCCCTCGTCGTGCACCGGAAGCAGCACGATGTCGGACCGTACGGACTCCGCGGCCAGCGCCGGGACCAGGGTCACGCCGAGCCCGGCGGCGACGTACCCCTGCTTCGCGGTCCACTCGGCGACGACATGCGCGACGCGCGGCCGGAACCCGTGCCGCACGGCCGCGTCGAGGAGGGTGCCCTCGGGGCGGGGGCTGCCGGAAATCCAGTCGGCGTCGGCGAGTTGCGCCAGCCGCAGCGAGGGTGCGTCCGCGAGCGGATGGTCCGCGGGGACGGCGACGTACAGGGACTCGTCGAGGAGATGGTGCAGGGCGTACGCGTCGAGCGGGGCGCGGCCCGTGGTGGAGACGACCGCCAGGTCCAGGCCGCCCGCGCTCAACTGCTCCAGCAGGACGGGCGTGAGCCCCTCCCTGCGGGTGAGCCGCACCCCGGGGTGGCGGGCGCGGAACGCGGCGATGGCCCGGGGCACGAGGGCCGCGTCGGCCGTGGCGAACGCGCCGACCCGCAGCTGCCCGCCCGACACCTCGCGCAGCGCCGCGAGCTCGCGCCCCGCGCCGTGCAGCCGCTCCACCACCGCCTCGGCGTGCGGGACCAGTACCCGCCCGGCCTCTGTCAGCCGTACGCCCCGGGGCAGCCGGTCGAAGAGCGCCGCACCGCCGAGCGCCGACTCCAGCGAGGCGATCTGACGCGACACCGCGGACTGCGTCCAGCCCAGCGTCCGCGCGGCCACGGTGAACGACCCGAACCGGGCCACGTCCAGGAACACCCGCAGCCAGGCGGTGGAGAGGTCGGGTGCGGAGGCGGACGCTGCGCCCTGTACGACATGTGAATCCGGCATGGCAGCCATGCTAGACATTCGCTTGTCGCATCGCCCGGCCGTGCCTAACGTCGCCTGCATGGAAAAGATCGCCTTTCTCGGACTCGGCCACATGGGCGCCCCGATGGCCCGTCAACTCCTTGGCACAGGCCACCCGTTGACCGTCTGGAACCGCACGGCTGCGAAGGCGGAGCCCCTGATCGCCGGAGGCGCCACGCTCGCCGCTTCCCCCGCCGAGGCGGTGCGGGACGCGGACGTGGTCGTCACGATGCTGGCCGGACCGGCCGCGCTCGGCGCCGTGGCCGACGCGATCGTGCCCGAGCTCGGGCCGGGGACGTACTGGGTGGAGATGTCGACCGTCGGCCCGGACGCGGTCAAGGAGCTGGCCGCCCGGCTGAAGGACGGCGTGACCCTCGTCGACGCACCGGTCATGGGCAGCACGGACCGGGCAGCGGCCGGGGAGCTCGGCATCCTCGCGGGCGGCGAAACGGCCGCCGTCGCGCACGTGCTCGCCCGCTTCGGCACCGTCACCCGCACCGGGCCGCTCGGCTCCGGCGCCGCACTGAAACTCGTCGTCAACGCCTCCGTCCTGGGCGGGGTCGCCCTGGTGGCCGAGGCCCTGGTCCTCGCTCAGGCCCTCGGCATCGACGAGGACACCGCACGCACCGCCCTCGCCGGCAGCCCGCTCGGCGGCGCCGTGGGCCGGGCCTTCGCCGAAGGCGTGCACTTCGAGACCGCCCTCGCCGCGAAGGACATGGACCTCGCCACCGCGTCGGCCCGGCTCCCCGCCATGGAAGCGGTGTCGGCCCACTTCCGGCGCGCCGCCGACGACCCCGAGACCGCCCACGCCGACATCGCGCACGCCGTCACCCGCATCCGCGGCACGTCCTGACTCTCGTCCCTCCCTCCCGTCTCCCCCTCCCTCCCGTCTTCCCCTTTCCCTGAACACCGGCCTTCTGAGGACTCTCATGCGCGTCACCCTCGACAACCCGGCCTCCGCGCCGCAGCCGTTCAGCCCCTACTACTCCCAGGTCGCCCGCGTCGAACACGCCGACGGCAGCGCCCTGTTGTACCTCTCGGGCCAGATCGCCGAGGGCGCGGACCTCGCCGAACAGAGCCGGGGTGTCTTCGAGACCATCGACGCCCTGCTCAAGGCGCACGGCGCGACCCTCGCCGACATCTTCAGCATCCGCACCTACCTGACCGACATCACCGGGCTGAACGAGTACGGCGCCGTACGCCGGGAGTTCCTCACCGGCACTCCGCCGACCAGCATGACCTTCGAGGTCTCCCGCCTCTTCCGGCCGGAGGCGCTCGTCGAGATCGAAATCGTGGCGGCGGTGCCCGCGGCCGGGTGATACTGCCGCGCATGAAGGTCATGAAGGCAGCGAACCTGGGCGTCCTCTTCCTCATCGAACTCGGCGCCCTCGCGGCCGTCGGCTACTGGGGTTTCACCCGCGACGTCGCCACCCCGGTGTCCTGGCTCCTCGGCCTCGGCGCCCCGGCCGTACTGATCGCGCTGTGGTCCCAGTTCGGCTCGCAGAAGGCGAAGCACAAGACACGCGGCGCGGTCCGCGTCGGCTTCGAGCTGCTCTGGTTCGGGGCGGGCGTGGCCGCACTGGCCGTCGCCGGTGCCTATGGCTGGGCGATCGCCTTCGCCGCCGTCTGCGCCGTGAGCAAGGCGCTGGCCGTCACCTGGGACCAGTAGGAGTCGGAGCCGACTCCCGCTGACCCGCCGCCTTTTCCCGTGGATGTCGTTGCGCGTCGTGCGGGTTCCTCAAATAGTGGTCGCGGTCCCGAGTGCTTCGCAGGCCGTCGAGGCAGGATTGAGGCGTCCACGGACTTCAACGAGGAGGCACCGCGATGCAGGGAACCCCGGCCGACGAGGCACGCGAGGCGGTTGTCGAGGCGGCGCTCGGCAAGCTCGACCTGGACGCCAAGGCCCGGCTGCTGTCCGGCCAGGACGTGTGGTCCCTGCCCGCACTGCCGGAGATCGGCCTGAAGTCCCTGGTCATGTCCGACGGCCCGATCGGTGTCCGCGGCGTCCACTGGACCGCCGACGACCCGTCGATAGCACTGCCGTCCCCGACCGCGCTCGCCGCCACCTGGGATCCCGAACTCTCCCGCAGGGCAGGGGTGTTGCTGGCCCAGGAGGCCCGCCGCAAGGGCGTCCACGTCCTTCTCGCGCCCACCGTCAACCTGCACCGCTCGCCGCTCGGCGGCCGCCACTTCGAGGCCTACAGCGAGGACCCCTCCCTCACGGGCCGGATCGGTGCGGGCTATGTGAACGGCGTCCAGTCGGGCGGCGTGGGCACCACCGTCAAACACTTCGTCGCCAACGACGCCGAGACCGACCGCTTCACCGTGAACAACCTCGTGAGCGAACGCGCCCTGCGCGAGCTCTACTTGGTCCCCTTCGAGATCATCGTCGAGAACGCCCGCCCCTGGGGCATCATGACCGCCTACAACACGGTCAACGGCACGACGATGACCGAGCACCACCACCTCGTGAACGAGATCCTGCGCGAGGAGTGGGGCTTCGACGGCTTCAACGTCTCCGACTGGACGGCCGCCCGCTCCACCGTCGCCGCCGTCGAAGGCGGCCTCGACGTCGCCATGCCCGGCCCGGAGACCGTCTACGGCGCACCCCTGGCCCAGGCCGTACGGGACGGCCGCGTCGACGAGTCGAAGGTCGACGACGCCGTGCGCAACGTGCTCCGCCTCGCCGCCCGCGTCGGCATCCTGGCCGGCGCCGAACCCGTCGTCACCCAACCGCCCGCCACCGTCGACGGCGAGGCACTGGCCCGCGAGATCGCCCGCCGCTCCTTCGTCCTGGTCCGCAACGAGAACTCGGTGCTGCCCCTCGGGCAGGGCACCCTCGCCCTCATCGGAGCCGCCGCCCGCGACGCCCGCGTCCTCGGCGGCGGCTCCGCCACCGTCTTCCCGGCCCGGATCGTCTCGCCCCTCGACGGCCTCACCGCCGCCCTGCCCGCGGGCAGCGTGACATACGCCGTCGGCGCCGACCCGAACGAGGAACTCGCCGTCGCCGACAAGGGGTTCGCGCTGACCGCGGTCTGCCGGGACACCGACGGCACGGTCATCGGCACGGGCTCGGCGCCCAACGGCCAGCTCCAGTGGATGGGCGAGGACCTGCCCGAGGGAGTCACCCACGAGACCCTCCACACCGTCGAACTGACCGGCACCTTCACCCCGCGCGAGAGCGGCCCGCACACCTTCGGCATCAAGGGCCTGGGCGCGTTCACGCTCACCGTCGACGGCACGACGTACTACGACGACGTCCAGCGCACCGACAAGGAGGACCCCTTCGAGGCCTTCTTCGGCGCCCCCGTCGAGCGCGCCCGAGTGGACCTCACCGCAGGCGACACCTACGAGGTGGCACTGCGCCATGTCGTCGGCCGGCCCGGCGGCATCCCCCTGAAGGTCGTCGGCTTCGCGCTCGCCCACCAGGAACCGCAGCGCGACGCCGACGAACTGATCGCCGAGGCCGTCGAGTCGGCCCGCGCCGCCGACACCGCCGTCGTCGTGGTCGCCACCACCGAACGCGTCGAGTCCGAGGGCTTCGACCGCAGGAACCTGCAACTCCCGGGCCGACAGGACGACTTGGTCCGCGCCGTCGCCGCCGTCAACCCGAACACCGTCGTGGTCGTCAACTCCGGCTCCCCGGTGGAGCTTCCGTGGCGCGACGAGGTCGCCGCCGTACTGCTCGGCTGGTTCCCCGGCCAGGAGGGCGGCGCGGCCCTCGCCGACGTCCTCACCGGCTCCCACGAGCCAGGCGGCCGGCTGCCCACGACCTGGGGCTCCCTGGACGACGCCCCCGTCACCCAAGTGGTCCCGGCCGATGGCGAACTCCCCTACAGCGAGGGCGTGTTCATCGGCTACCGCGCCTGGGAGAAGGAGGGCAGGACCCCTTCGTACGCCTTCGGGCACGGCCTGGGCTACACCGACTGGACGTACGAGTCGATCGAGGTGGCCGGTACGACGGCCACGGTCCGGGTCCGCAACTCGGGTGAGCGCGCGGGACGCGAGGTGGTCCAGGTGTACGTGGCGCCCGTCGGGCAGGACGCCGAGCGCCCGCTCCGCGTGCTCGCCGGATTCGCCGCCGTGGAGGCCGCCCCCGGCGAGAGCGCCGAGGTCGTCGTCGAACTCTGGCGTTCCGCCTTCGAGATCTGGGACGAGAGCGCCAACTCGTGGACCCCTGTGCACGGTTCGTACGAGGTCCAGGCCGGGCGCTCGATCGCCGACCGCCGTGTGAGCGTGACCATCGAGGCGTAACACGACCTCCGAGGCACATGTGACAGACTCGCGGACTCACACACGACGGTTCGGGGGAAAGCGCATGTACCCAGGTCAGCAGCAAGGTCCATACCCGCCGCAAGGTCCGTATCCGCAGCAGGGGGCCTACCCGCAGGGTCCGTACCAAGGCCAGCCCGGGCAGCCGCCGCAGGCCCCGTACCAGGGTCAGCAGCCCTACTACCCGCCCCAGCAGGGCTACCCCCAGCAACCCCAACAGCCGCAGCAACCCCAACAGCCGCAGCAACCCCAACAGCCGCAGCAACCCCAACAGCCGTACCAGCCCTACCCGCCCCAGCCGCAGCAGCCGCAGCACCCCCAGGCACCCCAACAAGGCCTGGGGGACGGGCAGATGAGGCTCGACCCGAATCTCAGCGCGGGGCAGCGCGAGCTGGTGCTGAAGATCCAGCAGCACACCAAGGCGTTCGCGTTCGCCTTCGTGCTGGGCATACCGCTCACCTTCGGCGGCGCCCACTACGGCATCACCGAGAAGCCGATCGGCTTCGCCGCCACCGCGGCCGGGCTCGTCTGCCTGGTCGTCGGCGTCCTCGCGCTCATGAAGTCGCGGGGCCTCAAGGAGCAGTTGCGCCGTCTGACCCCGGACGCCTGGCGCTCCCCGGCCGCGCACCTGCCGAGCGCCCGCAAGGCCGCCACCCAGGCCGCGTACCTCAACGGCGTCCTCGTCCTGCTGTCCCTCTCGGCCGTCGGCTACCTGCTGGTCAAGGGAGCCGACTGGGGCGCGTACGGGAACTCGTTCGGCTTCGGCGGACTGCTGCTCGGCGCGTTCATCCCGCTCGGCATGGGCCTCGCCGCCGCGACGACCATCCCGCAGCTGCTCCAGGTCATCCCGGCCGGCGCCCGGGTCGGCCAGAGCCTCTACTCGATCATCACGGCTCTCTCGGCGATGGTGCTCATCAACGGCGTCAAGTCGTTCGAGCCCGTCCCCGCGATCGCCGGCGGCGCGGTCACCGCGATCTGCCTGGGCGCCATGTCCCTCCTGGGCAAGGCCACCAAGCGGATGCGCGGCGAGACCACCTGACCTCGGGAGGTCAGTCCCGCACGGCGAACCCGTACACCGTCTCCGACCTGTACACCCCGCCCGGCCGCAGCTCCGTGCTCGGGAACTGAGGCCGGTTCGGGGAGTCGGGGAAGTGCTGGGTCTCCAGCGCGACGCCGTCGCCGGGCGCGTACGGGAGCGACGGGTCGAGGTGGTCCGCCGTGTAGAACTGAAGGCCCGGCTCGGTGGTCGACACGGTCAGCGCCCGCCCCGACGCCGGGTCGTACAGCTCGGCGACCTCGACGGCGGTGTCCGTGAGGCCCTTGTCGAGCACGAAGTTGTGGTCGTAGCCCGCGCCGACCTTGCGTGACTCGCGGAAGTCGAAGCGGGTGTCCTCCACGGGCGCGAGCTCCCCGGTGGGGATCAGGTCCGCGTCCACCGGCGTCAACCGCGAGGCGTCGATGCGGAGTTCGTTCCCGGCCGTGTTCCCCGAGCCGCTCAGGTTCCAGTACGTGTGGTTCGTCAGGTTCACCACGGTCGGCGCGTCCGTGACCGCCTCGTACGCGATCCGCAGCGCGCCCCGTTCGTCGAGGGTGTAGGTCGCCGAGACCGTCAGCCGCCCCGGGAAGCCCTCCTCGCCGTCGGCGCTGACCCGGGACAGCCGCACCCCGTGCTCGACCGGCTCCGCGTCCCACACGCGCTTGTCGAAGCCGCCGCTGCCGCCGTGCAGGGAGTTGGGCGCGTTGTTCGGCTCCAGCGGGAAGACCCGGCCGTCCAGCGTGAAGCGGGCGCCACCGATCCGGTTCGCGTACCGCCCCACCAGCGCGCCGAAGTACGGCTCCGGGTGCGTGCGGTAGCCCTCCAGGTCCGGGAACCCCAGCACCACGTCCACGGTTCGCCGGTCCCGGTCCGGAACCTCGACCGACTGCACGATCCCGCCGTACGTCAGGACCCGCACCCGCACCCCGGCACGCTCCAGCGTCCAGCGGTGGACCGGCGTGCCGTCGGAAAGTGTGCCGAAGAGTTCGTTCATGAGCGAAACATTAGGTCACGCGCGCTTCGCCGTGATGTTCCGGTAGGCGATGTCGGCCAGCCTGGCCTGTCCGTTCCTGCTCGGGTGAAACCAGTCCCAGTGGCTCAGCTGCTCGGTGCCGAAGCGGTAGTCGAAGACCGCGCCGCCGTCGAAGCGGCAGCGCTCGTCCCGGGAGCACACGTCCTCAAGGACCTTGTTGTACTGCTCCACCCGGTCCTGCACGGTCGTACGCCGCAGGGTCGCCGCCGAGTCCAGCGCGTCCGCGTCCGCCAGCATCGACGGGCAGATGCCCAGCTTCCACACCTGCTTGCCCAGCGGGTTGCCGCGCCCCTGCGACCACAGCCGCTTCAGGTCCGGCACGCTCGACACGTACACCTGGGTCCTGGGCAGGGCGCTGCGCAGGGTCTCCAGCGCCTCCTCGAACCCGGTGCGGAAGTCCGCCACCGAGGTCATCGCCGACACGGAGGAACGGCAGGCGTCGTTGGCCCCCGCCATCACCGTGACCAACTCCGGCTTCCTGGTCGCCGCCTGCGCCATCTGCCCGGGCAGGTCCGACATCCGCGCCCCGGTCACCGCGTAGTTCCAACTGCGCTCGGCGGCGCCGCTCCTGCCCAGCAGCCGCACCGCGAGACTGCGGACCTTCGTGTCGCTGCCCGTCGCCCACGACACCTCGGGGCAGTCGGACAGCACGCTGCACGCGTCGAAGCCGCGCGTGATGGAGTCGCCGACGGCCGCCACGGAGCGCGGGGAACGGTCCCAGGCTGGCGTGGACTTCGGGGACGGCCGCACCGCCTTCGCGGTCGCGCCGTGCGGCGCAGGGGAGTTGCCCCCCGTCGCGTCGCACCCGGCGATCCCGAGCACGGCCGCCGCCACGACGGCGAGAGCGGTCCGCGAACGGTGACTGTGCTTCCGCATCCCCTGGTCCCCTCGTTCGTTGTACAGGGCCGGTCGGCGACCCCGGCGTACGCGGTCGTCGGCACCCGGGCGCACACGGACGGTCAGCCCCGCGTCTCCATGGGTGAAACCCGGCGTTTCAAGGCACTGGGACCGACGGTACGTCACACTCCTTGCGCCGCCGCACGGTAGCCTCGCCCCGTGGCCGCCCCGCCACTGCCGTTCCGCTAAGTTACAAGATGTCCTGTCCTGCCCGGAGGTTCAGGTGACGACACGTGGAGTCCTGTACGTGCACTCCGCGCCACGTGCACTGTGCCCGCACGTCGAATGGGCGGTCGCGGGAGTGCTCGGTACGCGCGTCAGCCTCGACTGGATCCGGCAGCCGGCCGCGCCCGGCACCTGGAGATCCGAGTTCTCCTGGAAGGGCGAGGTCGGCACCGCCTCCAAGCTCGCCTCCGCACTGCGCGGCTGGCAGTTGCTGCGCTTCGAGGTCACCGCGGAACCCTGCCCCACCGCCGAGGGCGAGCGGTACAGCTGCACCCCTGAACTGGGCATCTTCCACGCCGTCACCGGAATCCACGGCGACATCCTGATCCCCGAGGACCGGCTGCGCGCCGCACTGGTCCGCTCCCAGCGCGGCGAGACCGACCTGGAGGCCGAACTCGCCAAGCTCCTGGGCAAGCCCTGGGACGACGAGCTGGAGCCCTTCCGGTACGCGGGCGAGGGCGCCCCGGTCCGCTGGCTCCACCAGGTCGTCTGACACCACGCCAGGACCACGCGAAGGGCCCCCACCAGCAGGTGGGGGCCCTTCGTCACGTACGACCGGAATTCACCGGCGTACGGCTGAAATCAGACCGATCGGACCGGTCAGACCGATCGGAACGCCAGGACCACGTTGTGGCCGCCGAAGCCGAACGAGTCGTTCAGCGCGGCGATGCGGCCCTCGACGGGCAGCTTGCGCGCCTCACCGCGGACGACGTCGGCGTTGGCCTCGGCCTCCGGGTCGAGGTTCTCCACGTTGATGGTCGGCGGAGCGATCCGGTGGTACAGGGCGAGCACCGAGGCGACCGACTCCACGCCGCCCGCGCCACCGAGGAGGTGACCGGTCATCGACTTGGTGCCGGAGACCGCCATGTGGTCGGTGTCGTCGCCGAAGACCTTGCGCAGCGCCTTCAGCTCGGCGACGTCACCGGCCGGCGTCGAGGTGGCGTGCGCGTTGACGTGCACGATCTCGGCCGGGTTCAGGTCGGTGTTGTCGAGCAGGTTCTGCAGGGCCTGCGCGATGCCGCGGCCCTCGGGCTCCGGCTGCACGATGTCGTGGGCGTCGGACGAGATGCCCTGGCCGACCGCCTCCGCGTAGACGCGGGCGCCGCGCCGCGCGGCGTGCTCGGCGGACTCCAGGACGAGGACACCGGCGCCCTCACCGAGGACGAAACCGTCACGGGCGACGTCGTAGGGGCGCGAGGCACCCTGCGGGTCGTCGTTGTTCTTGGACATCGCCATCATGTTGCCGAACGCGGCGATGGGCAGCGGGTGGATGGCCGCCTCGGTGCCACCGGCGACGACGACGTCGGCGCGGCCCGTGCGGATCATCTCGATGGCGTAGCCGATGGCCTCGGCGCCCGACGCACAGGCGGAGACCGGCGTGTGCACGCCCGCGCGGGCGCCCACGGCCAGGCCCACGTTGGCGGAGGGGCCGTTCGGCATCAGCATGGGGACGGTGTGCGGGGAGACGCGGCGGACGCCCTTCTCCTTGAGCACGTCGTACTGGTCGAGCAGGGTGGTCACGCCGCCGATGCCGGAGGCGATGACCGCGCCGAGCCGGTCCGGGTCGATGCTGCTGTCCGCCCCGGCCTTGTCGGTGTAACCGGCGTCGGCCCAGGCCTCCTTGGCCGCGATCAGCGCGAACTGCGCCGAGCGGTCCAGGCGGCGGGCCTGCGGGCGCGGAATGACCTCGCCCGGCTCCACGGCGATCTGCGCCGCGATACGGACCGCCTGGTCGGCGGCCCACTCCTGCTCCAGGGGGCGGACACCGGAACGTCCGGCGACCAGGCCCTCCCAGGTAGAGGCTGCGTCGCCACCCAGCGGTGTGGTTGCGCCGATACCGGTGACGACCACGGTGCGATTGGTCGGGCTCACGGGAATTCTTTCTCCAACGGATCCGAGGATTCAGCGGCGCCACCGCCGGGTGGCGGGGCAAACGGACTGACCGGAAAGATCAGGCCTGGTGCTTGAGGATGTAGTCGGTCGCGTCGCCGACGGTCTTGAGGTTCTTGACGTCGTCGTCCGGGATCTTGACCTCGAAGCGCTCTTCGGCGGCGACGACGACCTCGACCATGGACAGCGAGTCGACGTCCAGGTCGTCGGTGAAGGACTTGTCCAGCTGGACGTCCTCGGTGGGGATCCCGGCGATCTCGTTCACGATCTCGGCGAGACCTTCGACGATCTGCTCCTGCGTGAAGGCCATGACAGGCGCTCCTTCTTGTGTATCCAGAGGGTGTGGCGGTACTCCGGCCGGAAACCGATCCGGCACGGTGTGCCTAGGGGAGGGTAACGACCGTGGCGGCGAACACGAGACCCGCCCCGAAGCCGATGATGAGCGCGGTGTCGCCGCTCTTTGCCTCGCCGGTCGCCAGAAGCCGCTCCATCGCGAGCGGAATCGAGGCGGCCGACGTGTTGCCGGTGGTGCGTACGTCGCGGGCGACCGTGACGTGCTCCGGCAGTTTCAGGGTCTTCACCATCGAGTCGATGATCCGCTCGTTGGCCTGGTGAGGAATGAAGACGTCCAGGTCGTCCGGCGAAAGCCCGGCGACGTCCAGCGCCTCCTTGGCGACCTTCGCCATCTCGAACACGGCCCAGCGGAACACCGCCTGGCCCTCCTGCGTGATGGCAGGAAACTTGATCTCGCCCTTGGAGTCGAGCGGCAGCGTCGAGACGCTGCCTGCGGCGAACTCGTCCCACGGCACGGTCTGCTTGATCGTGTTCGACTTGTCGCCCTCGGAACCCCAGACAGTGGGGCCGATGTGCGGCTCGTCCGAGGGGCCCACGATGACCGCGCCCGCGCCGTCACCGAACAGGAAGGCCGTCGCGCGGTCCTCCAGGTCGGTCAGGTCGGACAGCCGCTCGACGCCGATGACGAGGACGTACTCCGCCGAACCGTCGACGATCATGCCCTTGGCGAGCGTGAGGCCGTAGCCGAAGCCCGCGCAGCCGGCCGAGATGTCGAAGGCCGCGGCCTTGTTCGTGCCGAGCTTGTCGGCGATCTCGGTGGCGACCGCGGGGGTCTGACTGAAGTGCGAGACGGTGGAGACGACCACGGCGCCGATCTGGTCCGCGTTGATCCCGGCGTCGGCGATGGCCTTGCCGGACGCCTCGATCGACATCGCGGCGACGGTCTCCTCGTCGGAGGCCCAGTGCCGGGTCTCGATGCCGGAGCGCGAGCGGATCCACTCGTCGGAGGAGTCGATCGTCTCCAGGATCACCTCGTTCGGCACGACCCGGACGGGACGGTAGCCGCCCACGCCCAGGATGCGCGCGTACGGGGCGCCCTTCCTAGCCTTGATCTTCGACATGCTCTCGGGCTCCTTCTCAGGCACTGTGCTCAGCGATGAGCTCGCGAGCCGCGTCGAGGTCGTCGGGGGTCTTCAGCGCCAGCGTCTTCACGCCGGGCAGAGCGCGCCGCGCGAGACCGGTCAGGGTGCCGCCCGGGCACACCTCGATCAGCGCGCTCACGCCGAGTTCCTTGAAGGTCTCCATGCACAGGTCCCAGCGGACCGGGTTGGCGACCTGGCCGACCAGGCGCGAGACGACCTCGCCGCCGGTGGCGACCGCCCGGCCGTCCTTGTTCGAGACGTACGTGATCCTCGGGTCGGCCGGCGTCAGATCGGCCGCCGCCTTCTGCAGCGTCTCCACGGCGGGCGCCATGTGAAGCGTGTGGAACGCGCCCGCGACCTTCAGCGCGACGACCTTGCGCACCCCTTCCGGCTTGTCCTCCTCAAGGGCGGCAAGCTGGGCCAGGGTGCCCGCGGCCACGATCTGGCCCGCGCCGTTCACGTTCGCCGGCGTCAGGCCGAGCTTCTCCAGGTGCGGGACCGTCGTCGCGGGGTCGCCACCGAGCAGCGCCGACATGCCGGTCTGCGTGATCGCGGCGGCCTCGGCCATGGCCAGGCCGCGCGTACGGACGAGCTGCAGCGCGGTGGCGTCGTCGAGGACTCCCGCGAACACGGCGGCTGTGATCTCGCCCACGCTGTGGCCCGCGACGGCACCCGGGGCCACCTCGCCCAGCGCGGCGGCGGACAGCAGTCCGGCCGCGACGAGGAGGGGCTGCGCCACGGCGGTGTCGCGGATCGCGTCCGCGTCGGCCTGCGTGCCGTAGTGGGCAAGGTCCAGCCCGATGGCGTCCGACCACGCGGCGACGCGGTCGGCGGCACCGGGGAGGTCGAGCCAAGGAGTCAGGAAGCCGGGCGTCTGAGCGCCCTGGCCGGGAGCGACGAGTACGAGCACTCTCACACTCTCTCTTGTGGACGGCCCAGGCCGCCCGTGGGGACAGGGACGAAGAACAGGAGGGGGAATTGTAGGCCCCCGACAAAAGCCTAGGCCTGAGGATCTCCATCGGCCAGACGCCCCAGGATCAGCGCGATCCGCAGCGTGAACGCGGAGCGTACATCCGAGGGCGACCAGCCGGTGACGTCAGTCACACGTCGGAGCCGGTAGCGCACGGTGTTGGGATGGACGAAGAGCATCCGGGCGGCGCCTTCGAGACTGCTCGCCTGCTCCAGATAGACGCTCAGCGTCTCCAGGAGAGCGGACCCGGCTTCCTCCAGCGGTCTGTAGATCTCCTCCACCAGCTGCTCGCGGGCCGAGGGATCCCCGGCGATCGCGCGCTCCGGCAGCAGATCGTCCGCCAGGACCGGGCGCGGAGCGTCCTGCCAGGCGAAACACGCCTTCAGTCCGGCGGCGGCGGCCTGCGCGGAGCGGGTCGCGGCGAGCAGATCGGGCACGATCGGTCCCGCGACCACGGCTCCCGCCGCGTAGGGCCCGATCAGGGACTTGGCGACACCGATCGGGTTGTCGCTGCCACCGGCGATCACCACGAGTCGGTCCCCGAGCACTCCGGTGAGGACCTGGAGCTTGGCGTGCCGTGCGGCCCGCCGGATCGCCTCGACCGTCAGCTCGCTGTCACCGTCGGGTGCCGTACCCAGCACCACGCACACATGCTCGGGCGAGTTCCAGCCGAGGGCGGCGGCCCGGCTGACGGCGCCCTCGTCGGCCTCGCCGCTCAGGACGGCGTTCACGACGAGCGACTCCAGGCGGGCGTCCCAGGCACCGCGTGCCTCGGCGGCCTGCGCGTACACCTGGGCGGTGGCGAAGGCGATCTCGCGGGCGTACACGAGAAGGGCCTCGCGCAGCACGGACTCGTCGCCGGGAGCGGCCACCTCGTCGATGGCGCTCTCCATCACCTCGATGGTGGTGCGCACCATCTCGACGGTCTGCCGCAGGGTGATCGCCCTGGTCAGCTCGCGGGGTGCGGTACCGAAGACATCGGTGGAGATCGCCTGGGGGGCGTCGGGATGCCGGAACCACTCGGTGAACGCGGCGATTCCGGCCTGGGCGACCAGCCCGATCCAGGAACGGTTCTCCGGGGGCATGGCCCGGTACCACGGCAGTGTGTCGTCCATGCGCGCGATGGCCTGCGCGGCGAGACTGCCGGACGACTTCTCCAGCCGCTTCAGCGTCGCGGTGTGCGCGTGGACTGCGGGCGCCGGGGGTGCGGTGTTGCTGGATTCGGGTTCGGGCACGGGACAAGACTGCCTTATCAGGACGGAGGTGTGCGGTGGCGGGTCACAAGTAAGCGACGGGACGGTACGGCGGCGGGGCTACGGTGGTGGGCGTGATGGACGTCCGGCGCGCCGACGCGCGTTACCGCGGAGGGGACCCGGAGGCCGGGATCTCCTCCTTCCACGCCTTCTCCTTCGGCCCGCACTACGACCCGGACAATCTCCGCTTCGGCGCGGTGATCGCCTGCAACGAGGAGCGGCTCGCGCCGGGCGCGGGCTTCGACGAGCACCCGCACAGTCACACCGAGATCGTCACGTGGGTGGTCGAGGGCGAGCTCACCCATCGCGACTCCGCCGGCCACGCGTCCGTCGTGCGGCCCGGTGACGTCCAGCGGCTCAGCGCCGCGGGCGGTGTCCGCCACGTCGAACGCAACGAGGGTCCGGCGCCGCTGACCTTCGTCCAGATGTGGCTGGCCCTGCTCTCGCCGGGCGGTGACCCGTCCTACGAGGTCGTCCACGGCATCGCCGACTCCACGCCGTACGCCGTCCCCGAGGCGGGCGCCCTGCTTCACGTGCGCCGTCTGACGGCGGGGGAGCGGACGGCGGTGCCGGACGGGGCGTATGTGTACGTGCATGTGGTCCGGGGTGAAGTGCGCCTGGGCGGCGCGGAGTTGGGGCCGGGCGACGCGGCCCGCATCACGGACGCGAAGGATCTGGAGGCGGTGGCTGGGCGGTCGGCGGAGCTGCTGCTGTGGGAGATGGCGGGGTAGGGGCCCTACGGGGTTTTCGCCCCTCCGCCCCTTCCCTTCCCGTTGTCCTGGGGGCTGCGCCCCCTCTCCCCCTGCATCGCGCTGACGCGCTCGTCCTCAAACGCCGGACGGGCTAAGAATTAGCCCCTCCGGCGTTTGAGGAGCGGGGGTCCAGGGGCGGAGCCCCGGGAGACGGGACGGGTAGGGGCGGAGGGGGCGAAGAAAGTCTCAGCCCCGCAGCTCGGCGAGCACCGCGTCCGTGAACGGGGGCCACGCCTCCACCGCCCACGGCCCGAAGGGCCGGTCCGTCAGGGCGACGCACGCCGCGCCCGCGTCCGGGTCGACCCACAGGAACGTCCCCGCCTGCCCGAAGTGCCCGAAGGTCCGAGGCGAGGACGAGGTCCCCGTCCAGTGGGGCGACTTGGAGTCACGGATCTCGAAGCCGAGCCCCCAGTCGTTGGGGTTCTGGTGCCCGTACCCGGGAAGCACGCCCTTCGTCCCGGCGTACTGCACGGTCATCGCCTCGGCGACGGTCCGCGGGTCGAGGAGTCGCGGAGCCTGCACCTCGGCCGCGAACCGCACGAGGTCCGCCACCGTGGACACCCCGTCCTTCGCCGGCGACCCGTCGAGCGCGGTCGACGTCATGCCCAGCGGGGCGAGCACCGCCTGCCGCAGATACTCCCCGAAGGGGATGTCCGTCGCCTTGGCGACATGGTCCCCGAGCACCTCGAACCCGGCGTTGGAGTACAGCCGCCGTTCCCCGGGCGCGGACGTCACCCGGTGCTCGTCGAAGGCGAGCCCGGACGTGTGCGCGAGGAGATGACGGACCGTCGAACCCGTGGGCCCGGCCGGTTCGTCGAGCTCGATCGCCCCCTCCTCGTATGCGACGAGGACGGCGTACGCGGTGAGCGGCTTGGTCACCGAGGCGAGCGCGAACCGGTGCTCCACCGGCCCGTGCGACCCCACGACCGTGCCGTCCGCACGCACGACCGCCGCGGCAGCGGTGGGAACGGGCCAGTTCTCGATCAGCGCCGGGCTCTGCAAGGGCAAGGACATGCGGACGAGCCTAAGCCGCTCACAGCTGCAGCCGCATCGAGGGGTCCGGCTTGCGGACGAAGCCGAGCGAGGCGTAGAGCGGCTCGGCCTCGGCCGACGCGTTGAGATCGACCGCCGCGGCGCCCTTCGTGCGGAACCAGTCGAGGAGGGTCTCCATACAGGCGCGGGCGTAGCCGCGGCGCCGCGCGTCCGGGTCGGTGGCGACGCTGAAGACGTGCCCGATCGAGCCGTGCGGGTTGCCCGCCCGCCCGATCCGGTACTCGATCGTGCCGACGACGAGCGCCGCGAGCGCGCCCGGCCGCTGCGGGTGATCGACGACGAAGGCGGCGAACTCCCCGTCGGGATCGGCGAGTCGGCCGCGTACGGTGGGCAGTGACTGTGCGTGCCAGTCGGTGGACTCGCCCGACGCGAACACGGAGTCGATCATCACCTGGCGCAGCCGGAGCAGCTCCTCGGCGTCCTCGGGCACAGCACGGCGTACGAGAGTCATGATCGGCACCGTAGTCACGACAACCGCAGGACGTCTTCGGGTTTTCGACGGGTTTCGCTTGCTTGGAGTGCACTCCAGGGTTTTAGCGTGGGGGCATGACGGTGATGGAGACCACGGCCGAGGCCACCGAGCCCGGCACCAGGACCGACATCTGCGCCGCGCCGCCCCAGCGGCACCGCCGCCCGGACGGCCAGGACAACTACACGATCAGCGAGGTCGTCGCCCTCACCGGCATGACGGCCCACACTCTGCGCTGGTACGAGCGGATCGGGCTGATGCCGCACGTCGACCGCTCGCACACCGGACAGCGCCGCTACAGCAACCGCGACCTGGACTGGCTCGCCTTCGTCGGCAAGCTGCGGCTCACCGGCATGCCGGTCGCCGACATGGTGCGGTACGCGGAGCTGGTGCGTGTGGGCGAGGAGACGTACACCGACCGCCGCGAGCTCCTGGTGGCGACCCGCCGGGACGTGCTGGCCCGCATAGCGGAGCTCCAGGACACGCTCGCCGTGCTCGACCACAAGATCAGTTTCTACGGGGACGCCGGGCACACCCTGGCGTCGGAGAGGTCCTGATGACCAACAGCAAGATCGCGAAGGCTCAGCTCGGCACCGACGGACCCGAGGTGGGTGTCCAGGGCCTCGGCTGCATGGGCATGAGTTTCGCCTACGGCCCCGCGGACGCCGAGGAGGCACGGGCCACCCTGGAAAGGGCGCTGGAACTCGGCGTCACGCTCTACGACACGGCGGACGCGTACGGCGCCGGAGAGAACGAGAAGTTCCTCTCCCCGTTCTTCACCGCGCACCGCGACGAGGTCGTCATCGCGACGAAGTTCGCGCTCTCGATCCCGCCGGGCGAGCCCACGAAGCGGGTCATCCGCAATGACGCGCCGTACATCCGCCAGGCCGTCGAGGCCAGCCTGGAGCGCCTGGGCGTCGACGTGATCGACCTCTACTACATGCACCGCCGTGACGTGAAAGTCCCGATCGAGGAGACCGTCGGGGTCATGGCCGAGCTGGTGCGCGAGGGCAAGATCAAGCACCTGGGCCTGAGCGAGGTCACCGGCGGCGAGCTGCGGGCCGCGCAGGGCGTGCACCCGATCGCCGCCGTGCAGTCGGAGTGGTCGCTGTTCAGCCGGGACATCGAGTCGGGCGTGGTGCCGGCGGCCCGCGAGCTGGGCGTCGCCCTGGTGCCGTACTCGCCGCTCGGCCGCGGCTTCCTCACCGGCTCCTTCGCCAACGCCGAGCAGGACCTGACGGCCGGCGACTTCCGCCGCCAGCAGCCCCGCTTCACCGGCGACAACGCGGCGGCGAACGGAGCCCTGCTGGAGCCGGTGCGCGCCGTCGCCGACGCCCACGGCGTCTCGCTCGGCCAGGTCGCGCTGGCCTGGGCGCAGCAGCGTGCGGATGTGCACGGGCTGACCGTCGTCCCGATCCCGGGCACCACCAAGCGCGCCCGCGTCGAGGAGAACACCGCCGCGACCCGCATCGTCCTCAGCGACGCGGAGCTGGACCTGCTGGAGCCGATCGCCGGCAAGGTGGCGGGCGACCGCTACGCCGACATGACGTTCACGTCGGCCGGCCGGGAGTAGCCACCCGTCGGCGGCGGCTACAGCTCCGCGAGCAGCTCGGCCTTCTTCGTCGTGAACTCCTCGTCCGTCACCAGGCCCGCCTGGTGCAGCTCGCCCAGGTGACGGATGCGGTCGGCGATGTCGGCCGGGTCGCTGCGCGGCGCCGCCGGCACCGCGGCCGGGGTCGCCGGTCCGCAGGCGCGCACCGCGGCCAGCACCGACGCGGCGAACGGCAGTGACTCGTGCACCGGCCCGTAGCCGAGGCCGAAGACGACGGCGGCGGGGTCCTGGTCGGCCTGGGCGGGCTGCGCGATGGCCGGCTCGCGGCGCAGCAGCCGCAGATGGCCCTCGAAGACCTCGGGGGAGCGCCACTCGACGCCGCTCAGGTCGGCGACCGGGAAACTCTGGTCGCCGGCCTTCCACTTCGCCGACGAGGCGCCCGTCCAGAACCACCGGAAGGACACCGACTTGCCGTCGAAGGTCGCCTTCCCGTCGTACGCCTTGAAGTGCAGGGGGGCCTCGGGCGGCTGTACGAGATAGCGCGGGGGCGGGTCGGTGTCGTCCGCCACGAGCAGCGGGGTCAGCTCGTCCCTGTAGTACTCGGCGAGGGTCTCGCGCTCGGCGGGCAGCACGAGCCGGTAGGGGTCGCAGCCCTCCTTGAGCTGGCCCGCGGCCGCGTCCATCAGGGGATCGGCGCCCGGTCTCGGCACGGCGTGCAGGACGACCGTTCCGCGCTTGCCCGGCGTCAGTGTCACCGCCGAGATCGCTTCCAGCGGGACACGGCGTTCGCCGAGCGCCTGGAGCAGCTTCGGCGTACGGATCCCCCGTTCGAAGCGGATGAGCACGGAGTCGGACTCGAACTCCCAGGCGGCATTGAATCCGGCCAGTACGTCACCCATGCGGGCCATCGTATGCGGCGTGTACGTCTGAGTCGCCTCCCTCGGCGGACCGCAGTTTTTCGTCCTCTACGCGCGTCAGGCCGCCGTGGTGGCGGACAAACCCTTCCGGCACACGTCATCCTCGTGCGCGCACTCCACCGCGCGGTAGGCACCGACGCCGATTTCGGCGAAGTTGCGCAGGCTCTCGGTGCCCGGCTCGAAATAGCCGGTGTGGCCCTTCGCGCCCTGTGCCGACAGGACTCGCGCCCCGAAGTCGGAGGAGACCGGGTCGGCGCCGTGCCCGAGGCCGCCGACTTCCAGGTGCGGTACGTCCTGGATCCAGTCGTCGGAGTCCCGCATCGCCCAGACCTGCGCGGAGGTGTGCAGGTGGGAGGCGTTCTCGACGCGCATGCCGGGGCTGCCGGCGACCGCTATGTCGGAGACCCGGGAGGGCAGCCGGTGGGCCGCGACCCCGCACAGCACGGAGCCGTAGCTGTGGCAGTACAGGGCGATCGGCGCGCTGCCGGGCAGCGCCCGCACCAGGGCGTCCAGCCGGACCGCGCCCTCCTCGGCGCGCATGGCGGTGGCCGAGTCGATGCCGAGCCCGCTGGGTGCCGTGTAGTCGGCCCAGGCGATCACGGCCGTACGCGTGCCGGTGCCGGTCGCGCGCTCCGCCTTGTACAGGGAACGCGCCATGCCGACGGGCGCCGAGTACTTCTTGTACGTGCGCTGGAAGGTGAGCAGGTCCGTGTCGACGCCGGGCACCACGACCGAGACGCGCTCGGCCTTGTCGAGGTTGCCGAAGACCTCGGCGACCCGGCCCGAGCCCATCGGGTCGAAGGCGAGGATCTTGCGGCCCTTGCGCAGCAGCGCCTCGTAGCGGTTCTTGCGGCGGCCGGCGTCGTGCTGTCCGAGGTCGGAGAGCCCGTCGTCGTGCATGCGCTTGATCTCGACCTTGCGCTGCTGGCGCAGGGCGATGCGGTTGGCCTGGTAGCGCAGCTTCACCGGCGCGCCGTTCATGTTGCCGACCGCGAGCGGGTAGCGGTGGGCGAGGCGGGCGCGCTGTCCGCTGTCCAGCGAGGCGAAGAAGTCGGCGAGGCGGGTCGGCGCGGAGTCGGTGTCCGGGAGCCGGTGTCCGGCGAGGCGGCCGTGCTCCCAGGCGGAGCGTGACGCGGCGAGCGGCGTCGCTCCCCGGTGGCTCTGGAGGGCGGTCCAGCCACTGGTGGCGAGCATCACGAACACCACGCCCAGCGCGAGCAGTGCGCGCCAGACGTTCAGTTGGGGAGAGGAGTCGAAGGAAGTCACTGGGAGGACACACTAGGAGAACGAGAGTGTCTCGCGTTAACCGAGTGAGGCGGATCACGTTTCTGGTGGGGTAATTGGGGCAAAGCGGGTTCAGTACCAGATAAAGTGTCACGCTCTGTGCGCGTATTGGTGCGCTGTGTACGGCAGTTGCCGGACTCCCGCGGGCCGGCCGCGCCGCCTACGTCACTCCGTGCGCCACTTCTCCGCCAACGCGGGCCCCACATGGTCGAGATACGAGGCGGTCAGCTCGCGGATCGCCTCGACGCTGGTGTCGTCGCCCGCCCCCCAGAGCCGGCCGGTCACGCGCATCACACCACCGAACACGGCGACCGCGACGCGCGGCCGCGGATCCGTGTCCACGTCGAGGCCCTCGCGTTCGGCGATCACCCGGGCGATCTCCTCCTCCAGCTCGGCGGAACGGCGCAGATGGACGGCGAGCAGGGTGGGGGTCGACTCGATCAACTGGAAGGTGCGCATGTGCAGTTCGATCGGGACGACGGCGTCCACGGCCTCGCCGATGGTGTTCCACCCCTCCAGGACGGCCAGCCGCAGTGCCTCCAACGGGGCTTCGTGCGGCGGGCGTTCGCGTACGGCGGCCAGGAAGTGCGACTCGGCGATGCGCTGACTGAAGAGGGCGACGTCCTCCTTGCCCGCGAAGTACCGGAAGAAGGTGCGCTGGGAGACGTCGACGGCCTCGGCGATCTCGTCGACGGTCGTCCGCTCGTATCCCTTCGTCGTGAACAGCTCCAGGGCGGCCCGCAGGAGTGCGTCCCGGGTGCGCTGCTTCTTGCGCTCGCGCAGTCCCGGCCGCGGCGCAAGGGCCGCGGGGATGGTCCGAGCTGTGTCCATTGCTCGCCGTTTCCTCCCTTTCGTTACCGAACGTGCAGCTCAGCGTACCCGTGGGTGAGGTGACAGTTACTGACTCGTGATTTTGTTTGTCAACTGTCAGTGGCTGTCACTAGCCTCGAAGGCATGACTAGTCAGACCACCGTCGACGCGACGGGGCCGGCCGACAAGGCCCTGGCCGCCCCGACCGATCCGCCGACTCCCCCGCAGGGCCTGCGGGGCCACCCCTGGCTGACGCTCATCAGCGTCGCGACAGGCGTCATGATGGTCGCCCTGGACGGGACCATCGTGGCCATCGCCAACCCGGCCATCCAGAAGGACCTGGGCGCGAGCTTCGCCGACGTCCAGTGGATCACCAACGGCTACTTCCTCGCGCTCGCGGTCACGCTGATCACGGCGGGCAAGCTCGGCGACCGCTTCGGGCACCGGCAGACCTTCCTCATAGGCGTGGTCGGCTTCGCCGCGGCCTCGGGAGCCATCGGACTGTCCGGCAGCATCGCCCTGGTGGTCACCTTCCGGGTGTTCCAGGGGCTGTTCGGCGCGCTGCTGATGCCGGCCGCGCTCGGCCTGCTGCGGGCCACCTTCCCGGCCGAGAAGCTGAACATGGCGATCGGCATCTGGGGCATGGTCATCGGCGCCTCCACCGCGGGCGGCCCGATCCTCGGCGGGCTGCTCGTGCAGCACGTCAGCTGGCAGTCGGTGTTCTTCATCAACGTGCCGGTCGGCATCGCCGCGCTCGTCCTCGGCGCGCTGATCCTCACCGACCACCGGGCCGAGAACGCCCCGCGCTCCTTCGACGTGCCCGGCATCGCCCTGCTCTCCGGCGCCATGTTCTGCCTGGTCTGGGCGCTCATCAAGGCCCCGACCTGGGGCTGGGGCGACGCCATGACCTGGTCGTTCCTCGGCGCGTCGGTGCTTCTCTTCGTGCTCTTCGCCCTCTGGGAGAAGCGGGTGAAGGAACCGCTGATCCCCCTCGGACTGTTCCGCTCCGTGCCGCTGTCGGCGGGCGTGGTCCTCATGGTGCTCATGGCCGTCGCCTTCCTGGGCGGCCTGTTCTTCGTCACCTTCTACCTGCAGAACGTGCACGGGATGAGCCCGGTCGACGCCGGTCTCCACCTCCTCCCGCTCACCGGGATGATGATCGTGGGCTCGCCGCTGGCGGGCGCGCTGATCACCAAGGCGGGCCCGCGCATCCCGCTGGCCGGCGGCATGGCCCTCACGGCGATCTCCATGTACGGCATGTCGACGCTCGACACGGGCACCGGCAGCGCCGTCATGTCGCTCTGGTTCGCCGGTCTCGGCCTCGGCCTGGCCCCGGTCATGGTCGGCGCGACCGAGGTCATCGTGGGCAACGCCCCCATGGAGCTCTCCGGAGTCGCCGGCGGTCTCCAGCAGGCCGCCATGCAGATCGGCGGCAGCCTCGGCACCGCCGTCCTCGGCGCCGTGATGGCCTCCAAGGTCGACGGCGACCTCGCGGGCAACTGGGCCGACGCCAAACTCCCGCCGCTCACCCCGGCCCAGCTCGACCAGGCCTCCGAGGCGGTCCGGGTCGGCGCCGCGCCGGTGGCCAAGGGCACGCCGCCCGGCATCGCCGCACAGATCACCGACGTCGCGCACCACACCTTCATCTCCGGCATGAGCCTCGCCTGCCTCGTCGCCACGGGTGTCGCCGTCGTGGCGGTCTTCGTCGCCCTGCTCACCAAGCGGGGAAGCAACGCGGAGGCCGCGGGAGCGGGGGCGGGCCACATCTAGGAACCCGAACCGGGGGCGCGCCGGGCCCTGTTCGCCTATCAGGGTGACGGGGCCGGATACCCCTCCCGCTCCATGCGCGCCGCAGGTCACAGTGGGTCAAGCCCTCCGTACGGCATGCGGACGACGTCCGTACGGTACGGGGGTGACCGGAGCTGCGGCGCGCTGCCGGAGGGGGGCAGCGCGCCGGCAGGTCTTACGGGCGGAAACAGGGGTACCCGGTCGTCGAACCCAATTGGCCGAGAGGTCCAGGGAGTTGAGATGACGGGCTTTGGACACGGCACGCGCAGGTACCCCCGTTCACGTGGCCGGACGTGGTCCCGGAACGGGCCGGATCGCGCGACGCTCGCAATCGTCGGAGCCATTTGTGCGGTCGCCGGGTTCTTCGTGCTGGGGATCATCCTCGGCCCGGTGGCGATCGTCTGCGGTTGGCTCGGCATGGGCCGAACCTGGTCCTCCCGCCCGGTCCCGGCCCTCATCGCCCTCGTCCTGGGTGCCATCGACACCCTCCTGGCCATCATCTGGCTGGCCGGCACGGCGGCCCCGGGCTCCGGGTTCTGGTAGCGGGCTCCGGACCCGCGTGGCGGCGGAGCCGTCGTCACCGCGGGCCCCCGGCCCCTATCGAACGGGCCCCTACCGAACCGGCCCCTCCACGGCTTCCGGCACGGGATGCGGCACGGGATTCGGCATCCCCGGGGAGGACAGCGACGCGACCTCCGCCCGCAGGGCCCGCACCTCCTCCGTGAGCGCCTCGATCGCCGCCGTCTGTCTGCGTTCCTCCACGTCGTCCTTCTCGAAGCGGGAGATGAACCACGTGGCGATGTTCGCGGTGACGACACCGAGAAGGGCGATCCCGGACAGCATGAGGCCGACCGCGATCATGCGGCCGAGACCGGTGGTCGGGGCGTGGTCGCCGTACCCCACCGTCGTCATCGTGGTGAACGACCACCACACCGCGTCGCCCAGCGTCCGGATGTTCCCATTCGGCGAGTCCCGCTCCACGGAGAGCACGGCGAGCGAGCCGAACATCAACAGCCCGATCACCGAGCCCCCGACGTACGTCGTCAGCCGGATCTGCGAGGCCATCCGGGCCCGCCGCCCGACCAGCATCAGCGTGGAGACGAGCCGCAGCAGCCGCAACGGCTGGAACATCGGCACGACCACCGCGCACAGGTCGAGCCAGTGCGTGCGGACGAACTCCCGGCGCCGGCGGGCGAGTGCGAGCCGCATGAGGTAGTCGGCGGCGAACGAACCCCACACCACCCACTCCACCAGCGTGCACGTCGACGTCAGCGAGGGACTCGCACCGCTGTCCACGATCGGCACGGCGTAAGCGAGGGCGAAGGCCACCGCGAGCGCCAGCAGGGGCCGCTGGGTGTGGTGCTCCCAACGGGCTTGTGCCGATTGTTCCTTCATGCCCGTTGTTCCTTCATGCCCGCATCGTAGAAGTCGCACGGCGGAGGAACCACGGAAGGGCGGCGGAGCCGCGACCGGCCCCACCGCCCCTCGGCGGACGCACATCCTCAGCGGGCGCGCCCAGCTGTCACACCACTACGCGTCGCCGCCCGCGGCCCCGGGGTCCGCCGACGCCACGTCGAGCAACTGGTAGCGGTCGATCGCCTGCTTCAGCACCGACCGGTCGACCTTGCCCTCGCGTGCCAACTCGGTCAGCACCGCGACCACGATCGACTGCGCGTCGATGTGGAAGAAGCGGCGCGCGGCGCCCCGCGTGTCGGCGAAGCCGAAACCGTCCGCGCCGAGCGACTGGTACGTGCCCGGCACCCAGCGCGAGATCTGGTCGGGAACCGATCGCATCCAGTCGGACACCGCCACGAACGGTCCCTCGGAGTCGCCCAGCTTCCGCGTCACGTACGGCACGCGCTGCTCCTCCTCGGGGTGCAGCAGGTTGTGCCGCTCCACCTCGACGGCCTCGCGGCGCAGCTCGTTCCAGGAGGTCGCCGACCAGACGTCCGCCTTGACGTTCCAGTCGGCCGCGAGGATCTGCTGCGCCTCCACGGCCCACGGCACCGCGACACCGGAGGCGATGATCTGCGCCGGGATCGTGCCCGCCGTACCGGCCTTGAAGCGGTGGATGCCCTTGACGATGCCGTCCGCGTCGACGTCCGCCGGCTCGGCCGGGTGCTGGATCGGCTCGTTGTAGACGGTCAGGTAGTAGAAGACGTCCTCGCCGTGCGGGTGTTCGGCCGAGGAGCCGTACATCCGGCGCAGACCGTCCTGCACGATGTGCGCGATCTCGAAGCCGTACGCCGGGTCGTACGCGACGCAGCCCGGGTTCGTCGAGGCGAGCAGCTGCGAGTGCCCGTCCGCGTGCTGGAGACCCTCACCGGTCAGTGTCGTGCGCCCGGCGGTCGCGCCCAGTACGAAACCGCGCGCCAGCTGGTCGGCCATCTGCCAGAACTGGTCACCGGTGCGCTGGAAACCGAACATCGAGTAGAAGACGTAGACCGGGATCAGCGGCTCGCCGTGCGTGGCGTACGCCGAACCCGCGGCGATCAGGGAGGCCGTGCAGCCCGCCTCCGAGATGCCGTCGTGCAGCATCTGGCCGGTCGGCGACTCCTTGTACGCGAGCAGCAGATCGCGGTCGACCGCCTCGTACTGCTGACCGAGCGGGTTGTAGATCTTCGCGCTCGGGAAGAACGAGTCCATGCCGAACGTGCGGTACTCGTCGGGCGCGATCAGCACGAACCGCTTGCCGATCTCCTTGTCCCGCATGAGGTCCTTGAGGAGCCGCACAAAGGCCATGGTCGTCGCGATGGACTGCTGACCCGAGCCCTTCTTCACACTCGCGTACGTCTTGTCCTCGGGCAGCGGCAGCGGCTTCGACCGCACGAGGCGCGTCGGGACGTACCCGCCGAGCCCCTTGCGGCGGTCGTGCATGTACTGGATCTCCTCGGAGTCGCGCCCCGGGTGGTAGTACGGCGGCGCGCCCCCCTCCAGCTGCTGGTCGGTGATCGGGATGTGCAGCCGGTCGCGGAAGCCCTTGAGGTCGGCGACGGTCAGCTTCTTCATCTGGTGGGTCGCGTTGCGGCCCTCGAAGTTCGGGCCCAGCGTCCAGCCCTTGACCGTCTGCGCCAGCACCACCGTCGGCTGGCCCTTGTGCGCCTTGGCCGCCGCGAAGGCCGCGTAGACCTTCTTGTGGTCGTGACCGCCGCGGCCCAGGTGCAGGATCTGGTCGTCGGTCATGTTCTCGACCATCGCGCGCAGCCGGTGGTCGTCACCGAAGAAGTGGTCGCGGATGTAGGAACCGGTCTCGGTGGCGTACGTCTGGAACTGGCCGTCGGGCGTGGTGTTCAGCTTGTTGACCAGGATGCCGTCGCGGTCCTGCGCGAGCAGCGGGTCCCAACTGCGGTCCCAGACCAGCTTGATGACGTTCCATCCGGCACCCCGGAACTGCGACTCCAGCTCCTGGATGATCTTGCCGTTGCCGCGCACCGGGCCGTCGAGCCGCTGCAGGTTGCAGTTGACGACGAACGTCAGGTTGTCGAGGCCCTCGCGAGCGGCGATGGACAGCTGGCCGAGCGACTCCGGCTCGTCCATCTCGCCGTCGCCGAGGAACGCCCACACATGCGACTTGGAGGTCTCCGCGATACCGCGCGCCTCCATGTAGCGGTTCATCCGCGCCTGGAAGATCGCGCCGAGCGGGCCGAGGCCCATGGAGACGGTCGGGAACTCCCAGAAGTCCGGCATCGAGCGCGGGTGCGGGTACGAGGAGAGCCCGTACGGCGCCTTGGACTTCTCCTGGCGGAAGGCGTCGAGCTGCTGCTCGCTCAGCCGGTCGAGCATGAACGCGCGGGCGTAGATGCCCGGCGAGGCGTGCCCCTGGAAGAAGATCTGGTCGCCGCCGTCGCCCTCGTCCTTGCCGCGGAAGAAGTGGTTGAAGCCCACGTCGTACAGCGAGGCGGAGGAGGCGAAGGTGGCGATGTGGCCGCCGACCCCGATCCCGGGGCGCTGTGCGCGCGACACCATCACGGCCGCGTTCCAGCGGGTCGCGTTAAGGACCTTGCGCTCGATCTCCTCGTTGCCCGGGAAGAACGGCTCGTCCTTGGTCGCGATCGTGTTGACGTAGTCCGTGCTGCGCATCTCGGGCACGGCCACGCGCTTCTCGCGGGCCCGCTCGATCAGCCGCAGCATCAGGTAGCGGGCGCGCTCGCGGCCCCGCTCGTCGACGGCGGCGTCGAGGGAGTCGAGCCACTCCTGAGTCTCTTCAGGGTCGAAGTCCGGGACCTGGCTGGGAAGGCCGCCAATGATGATCGGGTTGCGATCGGATCCGGAAGCCACGCTGTTCCTTCGCTGTCAGAGGGGCGGTCTGAGGGCTGTCTGATGGGGTTTTCTCTGTCTCTGCACGTCTCTGCACCGTTCCCCATCGTGTACCTGAGGAACCGAAACGTCATCTCTACCGAGGGGTAACCGAGGCCTTTATCGAGAGGGATTCGAGACGTTCACGCAGTCCGCTGGGACGGGCCCGACCAAAACGCAACGATACGCTCAGTCCGTGACGCGTTCCGCAAAGTCGTTCGGTCCTCGTAACCCCAGAGGGTTCCGAAGGGGACATATGGGGCAGAACGGTGTGGTGTGCGTCACGGGGCGAGGTGATCTCGTACCAGGAGTTGCGTCGACACCACCAGGATCGTCACCGTTTCGGCGGTCTCGACGGCCGGGTACTTGCGCGATCCGCCCCGCCCGTGTGGACTACGGCCAAAGCTGCGCGCACGCGCGTGGCTGGCATCCCCTGGTTCTCGACTTCGATCGAGCAGGGGAGACCCCATTTCCGAAACATGATCAGGAGGCAAGCCGTGAGCGCGACCGCGGACCACGCGGAGGAGCGGACCAACCCGGCCGCCAGGCTGGGGTTCGAGCCCGGACAGGTGGTCCAGGAGATCGGCTTCGACGACGACGTTGACCACGAGCTCCGTGAATCCATCGAATCGCTGATCGGCCAGGACCTGGTCGACGAGGACTACGACGACGTCGCAGACGTCGTGCTGCTGTGGTTCCGCGACGAGGACGGCGATCTCACGGACGCACTGGTGGACGCCATCGGTCTCCTTGAGGACGGCGGCATGATCTGGCTGCTGACCCCCAAGACCGGCCGGGACGGTTACGTCGAACCCAGCGACATCGCCGAGGCCGGGCAGACCGCCGGCCTCTCCCAGACGAAGAGCATCACCGTGGGTAAGGAGTGGTCGGGCACCCGTCTGGCCACGCCGAAGGCCAAGCGCTGAGTTCCTTCCCGTTCCAGCTGCCGCAGGCAGTGTGTGAGGCCCCCGCCGACGAACCGTCGGCGGGGGCCTCACACGTTGCGGACCGGCCGCGGACAGGCCCCGAGGGAGCCACTGTCGATCACTGCGTAGGCTGGTCGTCACCCGAACAGCCCCTTGGAAGGGAAGCGTGTGACTATGGCGATCGAGGTCGGCACCAAGGCCCCGGACTTCGAGCTCAAGGACAACCACGGCGCGACCGTGAAGCTGTCCGACTTCCGTGGCGAGAAGAACGTCGTGCTGCTCTTCTACCCCTTCGCCTTCACGGGTGTGTGCACCGGCGAGCTGTGCGAGCTGCGCGACCATCTGCCGCAGTTCTCCGACCGCGACACCCAGCTGCTGGCCGTGTCGAACGACTCCATCCACACGCTGCGCGTCTTCGCCGAGCAGGAGGGCCTGGAGTACCCGCTGCTGTCCGACTTCTGGCCGCACGGCAACACTTCTCGGGCGTACGGCGTCTTCGACGAGGACAAGGGCTGCGCGGTGCGTGGCACCTTCATCATCGACAAGCAGGGTGTCGTGCGGTGGACCGTCGTCAACGGTCTGCCGGACGCGCGTGACCTGAACGAGTACGTGAAGGCACTCGACACCCTGTGATTGTTCGGGTCCAGCCCCTGCGGGGTGCGGGAACCCGTCACTAGGATCGGGTCGTTGATCCGATACCAACGCACTCGGGGCTCCCTGCCCCTGGACACCATTGGGAGGACTCGTGGGAGTCAGCCTCAGCAAGGGCGGCAACGTCTCGCTGACCAAGGAGGCCCCTGGCCTGACCGCGGTCATCGTCGGTCTGGGGTGGGACGCACGCTCCACCACCGGCACCGACTTCGACCTGGACGCCAGCGCCATCCTGACCGGCGCGGACGGCAAGGTCAGCAGTGACGCCAACTTCGTGTTCTTCAACAACCTGAAGAGCCCGGACGGCTCGGTCGAGCACACCGGTGACAACATCACCGGTGAGGGCGAGGGCGACGACGAGCAGATCAAGGTCAACCTCGCCGGGGTCCCGGCCGAGATCGACAAGATCGTGTTCCCGGTCTCGATCTACGACGCGGAGAACCGCCAGCAGTCCTTCGGCCAGGTGCGCAACGCGTTCATCCGCGTGGTGAACCAGGCGGGCGAGGCGGAGATCGCGCGCTACGACCTCTCCGAGGACGCCTCGACGGAGACCGCGATGGTCTTCGGCGAGCTGTACCGCAACGGCGCGGAGTGGAAGTTCCGCGCCATCGGCCAGGGCTACGCCTCGGGCCTGCGCGGCATCGCGCAGGACTTCGGCGTGAACGTCTGACCGGTCGACGTCCGACCGTCCACGTCCGACGGCCGACATCCGGCCGTCGAACGTCACGCCGTCGACCGTCCGACCCGGACGGACCTCGGCTCTCCCGTCCGGCGCCGGGGAGGGGGGGGGGGGGGAGGGGGGGGGGGGGGGGGG
>NZ_JBMNDS010000029.1:10923-24014 GCF_052543295.1 Streptomyces sp. SAS_270 | reverse complement strand
GGGCCGCACCTCAGGGTGCGGCGCCGGACGTGCTGGACAACGAAACAAGGCATGACCTCGGGGAGGACCAGCATCATGGGCGTCACGCTCGCCAAGGGAGGCAATGTCTCCCTCTCCAAGGCCGCACCGAACCTCACGCAGGTGTTGATCGGTCTCGGCTGGGACGCGCGCTCCACCACCGGAGCCGACTTCGACCTGGACGCCAGCGCACTGCTGTGCAACTCCGGCCGGGTGCTCGGCGACGAGTGGTTCGTCTTCTACAACCAGCTCAAGAGCCCGGACGGCTCGGTCGAGCACACCGGCGACAACCTCACGGGCGAGGGGGAGGGCGACGACGAGTCGATCCTGATCGATCTCTCCAAGGTGCCCGCCTCCGTGGACAAGATCGTCTTCCCGGTCTCGATCCATGACGCGGACAACCGCGGCCAGACGTTCGGCCAGGTCAGCAACGCCTTCATCCGCGTCGTCAACCAGGCCGACGGCCAGGAACTCGCACGCTACGACCTCTCCGAGGACGCCTCCACGGAGACCGCGATGATCTTCGGCGAGGTGTACCGCTACAACAACGAATGGAAGTTCCGCGCGGTCGGCCAGGGGTACGCGTCGGGCCTGCGCGGCATCGCGCTGGACTTCGGGGTCAACGTTTCCTAGGCCCACCTTGGCCAGCCGAAGGGGCGGCACTCTAGACTTCGTGGTCAACGTTAGGTAAAGCCGAGTACGGCGCGGGGGAGACCCGTACACACACGATGATTGGGTAGCCAGTGCTTCTGAAAACCTTCGGCTGGTCGTTCGCGATTACCGCGATCGGCCTGGCCGCGGCGGTTCTCTACGGGGGGTGGAAAGCCTTTGGCATCGTGGCGATCCTGTCCGTCCTGGAGATCTCGCTGTCCTTCGACAACGCGGTGGTCAACGCCGGAATCCTGAAGAAGATGAGTGCCTTCTGGCAGAAGATCTTCCTCACGGTCGGCGTGCTCATCGCCGTATTCGGCATGCGTCTGGTCTTCCCCGTCGTGATCGTGGCGGTGACCGCCAAGAAGAGCCCGTGGGACGCGGTCGACCTCGCGCTGACCGACAAGGACCAGTACCAGCAGCTCGTCACCGACGCCCACCCGGCGATCGCCGCGTTCGGTGGCATGTTCCTGCTGATGATCTTCCTGGACTTCATCTTCGAGGACCGGGACATCCAGTGGCTGCGCTGGATCGAGCGCCCGCTCGCCAAGCTTGGCAAGGTCGACATGCTGGCGGTCTGCATCGCCCTCATCGTCCTGCTGATCACCTCGATGACCTTCGCCGTCCACGCCCACCAGCACGGCGGCGCGCACATCGACAAGGCGCAGACGGTCCTCATCTCGGGCATCGCGGGGTTGATCACCTACATGGTGGTCGGTGGCCTCTCCGGCTACTTCGAGGACAAACTCGAGGAAGAGGAGGAGCGCGAGCACGAGGAGGAGGAAGAGGCCGAGCGGACCGGCAAGAAGAAGCCGGCCGTCGTCCTCGCCGGCCAGGCCGCGTTCTTCATGTTCCTCTACCTGGAGGTCCTGGACGCGTCGTTCTCCTTCGACGGCGTGATCGGCGCCTTCGCCATCACCAACGACATCGTGCTGATGGCCCTCGGCCTCGGCATCGGCGCCATGTACGTCCGGTCGCTGACGGTCTACCTGGTCCGCCAGGGCACCCTCGACGACTACGTGTACCTGGAGCACGGCGCGCACTACGCGATCGGCGCGCTCGCCGTGATCCTCATGGTCACCATCCAGTACCAGATCCACGAGGTCATCACCGGTCTCGTCGGTGTCCTCCTGATCGCCTGGTCCTTCTGGTCCTCGGTGCGCCGCAACAAGGCGCTCGCCGAGGCCGAGGGAAAAGGTGAGGCCTCGGACGAGAAGGCTGAGGTCTCGTCCGGGGTCTGACCCGATCGGTCCGGATCCGCGTGTGTGATCCGGGCCCGGGTGAGGAACGCTCTGTGCGGGGCGGCGTCGAGGAACTCTCCTCCGCGCCGCCCCGCGCGGTTTTGAAGGCAACTGGGGGGCGGTTATGGGGTTCTGGGACGAGCTGTGGCGCGGGCGCTCGACGGAGTTCGACTCGGGCAGCGCGGCCACCAACGCCATCGAGCTGACCAAGCGGCACCGTCAGGTCTCGCTCACCAAGCAGGGCGCGGCCACCGGCAACCTGCGCGTCAACCTGTCCTGGCGGATGCGCACCTCCGACATCGGCGGCCCCGAGCGCGGCCGGCTGCTGCGGAACCCCTTCCGGCTCTTCACCCCGGAGGTGGTCCAGGGCCACACCCAGAGCATGGTCAACGTCGACCTCGACCTGGGCTGTATGTACGAGCTCACGGACGGCAGCAAGGGCGTGGTCCAGCCTCTGGGCAGCTTCTTCGGCGAACTCAACGAACCGCCCTACGTGAAGCTCAGCGGCGACGACCGGTTCGGCTCCGGCTCCGGCGAGACGATCTTCATCAACCTGGACCACCGCGAGCACATCAAACGGCTGCTGATCTTCGTCTACATCTACGACCAGACGCCCGCCTTCGACCGTACGCACGCCATCGTCACGCTCTACCCGAGCAACGGGCCGCGTATCGAGATAAATCTCGAGGAGCGCCATCCGCAGGCCCGGTCCTGCGCGATCGTGATGATCGAGAACGTCAAGGGCGACCTGATCGTGCGCCGCGAGGTGAAGTTCGTCTACGGCTTCCAGGCCGAACTGGACCGCCTCTACGGCTGGGGCCTCCAGTGGGGCCGGGGCTACAAGTCGAAGGCCGACCGCTGATCCACCGGACGCCGACGGCACCCGTCACGGTTGCCGCGACCCCGGCCGCGACACAGGCTCTCAGCGGCCGATGAACTGCGGCCCCTGCGGCGGCAGCCGGAAGTCCGGGTCGGGCAGCGTGCCGACCGGCTGGGGGTAGCCGTACGAGGGCCCCGCGGCCGCGGTCTGCGGCTGGGGGTAGCCGTAGGAGGGCTGGCCCCCGGGGCTGCCGGCCGGCTGCGGATAGCCGTAGGCGGGCCCCGTGGCCGCCGCGGCGGGCTGGTGCTGCGGCTGCGCCGGAAAGCCGTACGCGGGCTGCTGGGGCACCGGGGCGGGCTGCTCGGGCGGCAGCGGCACCGAGGTCTCGGGAGCCGCGACGGGTGCCGCCCAGGCCCCGGGATCGGGCACGGGACCGGCGGTGGTGGCCGGCAGTGCCTCCGGCTCCGACTCGGGCGCCGACTCGTCCACCGAGATGCCGAAGTCGCTCGCCAGCCCCTCCAGACCGTTGGAGTAGCCCTCGCCGAGCGCCCGGAACTTCCAGTTCTCACCGCGCCGGTAGAGCTCGCCGCAGATCAGCGCCGTCTCCTCGCCCGTCTGCGGCTTGATGTCGAAATACGCCAGCGGTTCACCGTCGGCGAGCGCGGCGTCGTACAGCAGGATGCGCAGTCCGCGTACGCGGTCGAAGGTGACGCCCTCCGCCGATGCGACCAGCAGAATCTGTCCGACACCGGACTCGACACCCGCCAGATCCGTCTGGATCGTGTCGGTGAGGCCCTCGGCGACGCGCTTCTTGCCGAGCCGCCAGACCTTGCCCGAGGGGTGGCGGGGCTGGTTGTAGAAGACGAAGTCCTCGTCGGATCGCACACGACCGCCGGGACCGAGGAGCAGCGCCGAGGCATCGACATCGGGGACGCCCTGCCCGGGCGTCCAGCGCAGCACCGCCCGTACCGCTGTGGCGTCCAGCGGGATGTTCGACCCCTTCAGCATCGCGTGCGTCATGCGGTCATCCTGCCCTCTCGGTCCTGGTCACGACAACGCGGGGGTGAGGATTCCCGGCCGGGTCGAAGAACGGTCGACATGGCCGAGTTACCTGAACTTCATGCCCGGTGGGAACCCCTGACACCGATATCTACGTACTATTACCGGCCACATCGCGCACATCACGTTGGGCCGCCCAGCCGCCACGAGGGAGTTTCATGCGTCATTTCGGGCATCTTGCCCACGAGCAGCGGCAGCGTCTCTTTCACCAGGAGCCGTGCGCCTTCACCGCCGACTCGCCGGCCAGAGTCCTCTCGGCCGCCCTCGGCGCCACGCTGTACAGCCCGGCCACCCGGCCGCAGCTCGCCGACGACATCGTCAAGCAGGCCGGGCGCGGCGTCGTCTCCATGGTGCTGTGCCTGGAGGACTCGATCTCCGACGCGGACGTGGCGTACGGCGAGGAGAACCTGGTCCGGCAGTTCACCGACCTCGCCGAACGGCCGGACGCCGACCTTCCGCTGCTGTTCGTGCGGGTGCGCACCCCCGAGCAGATCCCGGACCTCGTCCAGCGCCTCGGACCGGCCGCGCGCGTGCTGTCCGGATTCGTCATGCCGAAGTTCACCGAGGAGCGGGGCGTCCCGTTCCTGGAGGCGCTCAGTGCCGCCGAGGCGTCGAGCGGGCGCCGCCTGTTCGCCATGCCCGTGCTCGAATCGCCCGAACTGCTCTACCGCGAGTCGCGCGTGGAGACCCTTGAGGGCATCTCCCGCGCCGTCGACAAGTACCGCGACCGCGTCCTCGCCCTGCGCCTGGGCGTCACCGACTTCTGCTCCTCCTACGCGCTGCGCCGGGCGCCCGACATGACGGCGTACGACGTCCAGGTCGTCGCCTCCGTCATCGCCGACGTGGTGAACATGCTGGGCCGGGCCGACGGCACGGGCTTCACGGTGACCGGGCCGGTGTGGGAGTACTTCCGGGTCCAGGAGCGCATGTTCAAGCCGCAGTTGCGCCGCAGCCCGTTCCTGGACGGACAGGCCGAGGAACTGCGCGAGGCACTGATCGAGCACGCCATGGACGGGCTGCTGCGCGAGATCACCCTCGACCAGGCCAACGGCCTGCTCGGCAAGACCTGCATCCACCCCTCGCACGTCCTGCCCGTGCACGCGCTGTCCGTGGTCAGCCACGAGGAGTTCAGCGACGCCCAGGACATCCTGCGCCCCGAGCGCGACGGCGGAGGTGTGCTGCGGTCGGCGTACACGAACAAGATGAACGAGGTGAAGCCGCACCGCGCCTGGGCCGAGCGCACCCTCCAGCGCGCCGAGGTCTTCGGCGTCGCGAACGAGGACATCGGCTTCGTGGACCTGCTCGCCGCCGGACTCCCGGCGGCCACCTGAACCGCCTGTGTTGCCCGTGTCCCCTGTGTTCCTCGTGTCCCCTGGATCCCTGAACCCCCCTGCAACGACAAGGAATTGATGAACAACGTGGTCTGGTCCGGGAGTTGGGTCGCCGAGCGGCTCGGTGTCGAGCTCGTCGGCGACGAGCGGCTGAGCGATCTGCTGGGGCTCGCGCTGCGGCGCAACCCCAAGCGGGCGCACCTGCTCGTCTCGAACGTCCTCGGCAAGCATGTACCGCAGTCGCCCACCGTGGTCCACGGCCACGGGTTCGCGCTGGGCAGACGTGTACGCGAGCTGCTGGGCACCGACGAGGCCCGGCGCTGCGTGGTGCTCGGGTACGCCGAGACGGCCACCGGGCTCGGCCACGCGGTCGCCGACGGACTGGGCCTCGCGCCCTATCTGCACTCCACCCGGCGCCCCGTCGCGGGCGTCGCCCGGGCCGGCGGCTTCGAGGAGTCCCACTCGCACGCCACCTCGCACCTGCTGCTCCCCGAGGACCCGGACCTGCTCGTGGGCCCCGGCCCGCTCGTGCTGGTCGACGACGAGTTCTCCACCGGCAACACCGTGCTCAACACGATCCGCGCCCTGCACGAGCGCTACCCGCGCGAGCGGTACGTCGTCGTCGCCCTCGTCGACATGCGCTCCGCCGCCGACCTGGGGCGGCTGGAGGAGTTCGCCCGCGAGATAGGCGCCCGCGTGGACCTGGTGACCGCGGCCTCCGGCACGGTGAAGCTGCCCGACGGCGTACTGGAGAAGGGCCAGGCTCTGGTCGCCCAGTACGAGGCCGCCCCGGTCGCCGCCCCCGCCCGGCGGCTGCCCGGCCCGGCCGACCGCGTCGAGCTCGGCTGGCCGCACGGGGTGCCCGACGGCGGCCGGCACGGCTTCACCCCCGAGCACCGCGCCCGCCTGGACCGCGCGCTGCCCGCCATGGCCGCGCGGCTCGCCGAGGCACTGCCCGACGACGCGGAACGCGTGCTCGTCCTCGGCTTCGAGGAGCTGATGTACGCCCCGCTGCGGCTGGCCCGCGAGCTGGAGCAGGTCGTCGCCGCCGAGGTGCGCTACTCCACGACCACCCGCTCACCGGTCCTCGCCCTGGACGACCCCGGCTACGCGATACGCAGCCGAATCGTTTTCCCTGCCCATGACGACCCCGACGACGGCCCCGGCGAGCGCTACGCCTACAACGTCGCGGGCGGCGGCTTCGACGCCGTGGTGGCCGTCGTGGACTCGGCCGCGGACACGCCCCTGCTGCACGCCCCCGACGGGCTGCTGGCCCAGCTCTCCGCGCACACCGGGCACGTCCTGCTCGCCGTGGTGCCCTCCTACGTACCGCCCGCCCCGTCGCCCGAAAGGCCCCCCATGCTCCCCGAGCCCCTCCGCGGCCCAGCGTTCTCCTCGTACGCGCCGGACGAGGTCGGCTGGCTGCTGCAGGACCTCTCGGACGTGACGCTGGAGGCGCCCACCGAGGAGCGCGAGGAGGCGATCCAGAGCGGCGGCGCCCACTACGCGGAGTCGCTGCCCGTGGAGTACCAGCCGAGCGAGCAGTACCAGGCGCTGTTCCACGCGGCGCTGGAGGTGTCCGCCGCCCGTATGGCCCGCGCCGTCGGCGCAGTCACCGAGCTGGTCCTCGCCGAGCGGTCACCGCGGCCGGTGCTCGTGTCCCTCGCCCGCGCGGGCACCCCCGTCGGCGTCCTCATGCGTCGCTGGGCGCAGCACCGCCACGGCCTCGACCTGCCGCACTACGCCGTCTCCATCGTCCGCGGCCGTGGTATCGACGCCAACGCGCTGCGCTGGCTGGCCGACCGGCACGACCCGAGCGATGTCGTCTTCGTCGACGGCTGGACCGGCAAGGGTGCGATCACCCGCGAACTGACCGAGGCGATACGGGAGTTCGAGGCATCCGACGGCATCACCGGCTTCGACCCGGAAATAGCCGTCCTCGCCGACCCCGGCTCGTGCGTGCGGACCTACGGCACCCGCGAGGACTTCCTCATCCCCTCCGCCTGCCTCAACTCGACGGTGTCCGGGCTGATTTCGCGTACGGTGCTCCGCTCCGACCTGGTCGGCCCGGACGACTTCCACGGCGCGAAGTTCTACCGCGAACTCGCCGGCTCCGACGTCTCCGCGGACTTCCTGGACGCCGTCGCCGCCCACTTCGCCGACGTCACCGAGGCCGTCGACGCCGAGACGAAGGAACTGCTCTCCGCCGACCGGGCCCCGACCTGGGAGGGGTGGGCGGCAGTTGAACGGATCAGCGAGGAGTACGGGATCCACGACGTGAACCTCGTCAAGCCGGGCGTCGGCGAGACGACGCGCGTGCTGCTGCGCCGCGTCCCCTGGAAGATCCTCGCCCGCGCCGGGGCGGGCGCCGACCTCGACCACGTACGCCTGCTCGCCGAGCAGCGGGGAGTGCCGGTGGAGGAAGTCGCCGAACTCCCTTACACCTGCGTGGGGTTGATCCACCCCAAGTACACGCGGGGCGCGACCGGCGCCGACGGCAAGGCGGTGACGGTCTGATGGCGACCAACCCCGTCCTCGTCGCGAGCGACCTCGACCGCACGCTCATCTACTCGGCGGCCGCCCTCGCGCTGACCATGCCCGACGCACGGGCGCCCCGGCTGCTGTGCGTCGAGGTACACGAGAGCAGGCCGCTGTCGTACATGACCGAGACGGCGGCCGGGCTTCTCGGCGACCTCGGTGACGCGGCCGTCTTCGTGCCCACCACCACCCGCACCCGCAAGCAGTACCAGCGCATCAACCTGCCGGGCCCCGCCCCGAAGTACGCGATCTGCGCCAACGGCGGACACCTTCTCGTCGACGGTCTGACGGACACCGCGTGGCACGCGCAGGTCACCGCCCGGCTGGCGAGCGAGTGCGCCTCGCTGGACGAGGTCCGCGCGCATCTGGCCGCCACCGCCGACCCGCTCTGGGTCCGCAAGCACCGCGTTGCCGAGGACCTCTTCGCCTACCTCGTCGTCGAGCGCGAACTGCTCCCCGAGGAGTGGGTGAAGGAACTCGCCGTCTGGGCGGAGAACCGCGGCTGGACGGTGTCCCTGCAGGGCCGCAAGATCTACGCCGTGCCGAAGCCGCTCACCAAGAGCGCCGCCATGCGCGAGGTCGCCCGCCGCACCGGCGCCACGCTCACCCTCGCCGCCGGTGACTCCCTCCTCGACGCCGACCTCCTGCTGGCCGCCGACCGGGGCTGGCGCCCCGGCCACGGCGAGCTCGCCGAGGACGACTGGACGGCCCCGGCCGTCACCGCGCTTCCCGAGCGGGGCGTCGCGGCGGGCGAGCGAATTCTGCGGGAGTTCCTGCGCGAGGTACGGCAGGCGCGCGGCGTCCAGGGGGCTCGGGAGGTGTAGGGGCGGACCCCCGTCAGCCGCAGCAGCCCCCGCCGCAGCAACCGCCGCCGCCGCCCGCGCGCGGTGCGGGGGCCGAGGCCGAGCCGCCCACGGCCACCGTCGACAGGAGTTTCACCGTGTCGTCGTGGCCGGCGGGGCAGGACGCGGGGGCGCCGGACTCCGCCATCGGGCGGCTCTTCTCGAAGGTGTCGCCGCAGGTCCGGCAGCGGTATTCATAGCGAGGCATGGCGCCCAGATTAGCGGGCGGCCAGGGGGAGAGGGGAGGGGCGCCGCATCGGGCGTCCCCTCGCTGAGGCGAGGCCGGGGGAGGGTGGTTCCTCGCGGCGCCGAGCGGCTCCCGGAAGTCGCTCACTTCTGCCCGGGCAGCTCCCGCCTCTTCCGTTCCCGCTCCCTCTCCCGTTCCAGCGCCAGCGCGTGCGCCCTGGCCCGCAGTTGCCGCTCGCGATCCGGCTGCTCGGGGTGGCGGGCCCGCCAGTACGGGTTGTCGTGCGGCAGGGCCGAGCCGACCCGCCCGTACATCCCGAAGAACATCAGCAGGACGCCCACCACAAAGCTGAACAGCACGTTCTGGATGCGGAAGGCGAGGAAGTTGGCGTCGGTGTCGAGCAGTGCCAGGTTGACGAAGCCGCTGAGGATGAAGGCGAGGCCGACGACCATGTTGAGGGTCGAGGCGAGGTTTCCGCCGATCACCATGCCGGCGAGCAGCAGCAGCCCCACACAGATCGACAGCACACTGAGTGCGCCGTTGGTGTTCAGGCCCGCGACCTCGTCCCCACCGGTGTCGAAGAAGCCGACCCTGTCGATCAGACCGAGGACACCGAAGACGAGGAGCACGAGACCCATCAGGCCCGCGCCGATCCGGTAGAACCTGTTGAGCCGGTGGTCGACGGGAAGATGCTCGTCGAAGCTGATCCGCCGTCTCGTCGCCGCGTGCCGCGCGCGCAGTACCTGTGTGGCCATGTCCGCCTCCTTGTGCGCCGACGGAGGCCCTGCGTCCCTCCAAATATCCGCCCGCACGGGCCTGAGGGGCAACAGCGGGCAACGCGAGGGAGCGGGCCGTGCTCAGGCCCCCGCCCCACGCTCCTCGCGGATCTGCGAGACCACGCGGGCGACGGACTGCCGTACGGCCTCCGTCTCGGTGAGGAAGTGCCAGTAGTCGGGGTGGCGCCCCTCCAGCGTGGCGACGGCGCGCTCCAGGCGGCCCACCGAGTCGTCGAGGGGGCGGGCGTGCCGCGGGTCGGGGGTGCTGCGGCCGGTCATCGCGAGGCGCTGCGCGTCCCGGATGGCGAACCGCGTGCGGTCGATCTCCTGCTGCGGGTCCTTCTGCACGGCGTTCAGCCGCCGCAGCCGGTCACCGGCCGCCGAGACCGCCTCGTCCGTGTTGTTCAGCAGCGCGCGCACCGTCGACAGCCGCGAGGTCGCGTCCGGCCAACGCTGCTCGTCGCGCGCGGCCTGCGCCTCCTTCAGCTTCAGCTCGGCCTGCCGTACGTTCTCCTCGGCCTGATCCGGTACATGCTGGAGGTCCTGCCAGCAGGCGGCCGAGAACCGCCGCCGCAGCTCGCTGAGCACCGGCTCCACCTGCCCGGCACGCGTGGTCAGCGCCTGCGCGCGAGTCCGCAGCGAGACCAGCCGGTGATCGATCTCCGCGGCCCGCTCGGGCAGCCGCTCGGCCTCCGCGCCGACCGCCCCGGCCTCCCGCTGGATCTTCTCGGCGCGCTCCAGGGTCTCCGGCACGCCGTGCTGCCCGGCGCCCTGGTTCAGCCTGGTCAGCTCCGGCCCGAGGGCGGCGAGGCGCGCGGCGAGATCGTCGGCCTTGAGCCCTGATCCTCGTACGGCATCGAGGGCGTTCGAGGCGGCGAGCAGGGCCTGGCGGGCGCGCTCGACGGCCGGTGCGAGCCGGGCGAGCTGCGTCTCGGCCTTGCCGAGCAGCGGTTCGAGGCCCCGCGAGAACCGGTCCAGTTCCCCCTTGACCCGGCCCAGCTCGTCCTTGGCGGCGGTCAGCTCCGTGCGGGCGCGCGCGGCGACCGACGCCTCCAGCTCGTCCCGGTCGAGGTCGTGGGCGTCGACCGCGTTGATGTACTGACTGCTGGCCTCGTCGATACGCCGCCCGAGGGCATCGAAGTCGGAGACCGCGCGGCGGGCCGCGGGGGAGTCGTCGACGGCGGTGATGGTCTCGATCGAGATCCGCAGATCGCGCTGCGCGGTGTCGAGCTCGTAGAACGCGGCGGCCGCGGCGTCCTTCGCGGCCTGCGCCTCGGCCCGCTGGCTCTCCGAACGTCCGCCGAACCACCGGCGTGTACCGCCACCGGCGAAGGCGGCGGGCAGGACGACGGCGGCGAGCAGCGGCAACGCCACGAGGGTGAGGACATCACGCCCGACGCGTGCGATCGACAGCGCTGTGCCGACGACGGGAGTCCTCGGCGGACTCGACGTGTACGGCGTGTACGGCTGCGCTGGTGTCGCCGTCACATCCCTCTCCCCGTGCTGTCGTCCGCCTTGCCCGGTTGTCATTCTCCCACCGGTTAAGGACGAACACACGGGCCGGTCAGTTCACCGTGCGCACCGTGACCTTTCCGTCGCTGGTACGTGCGGAGACCACATGAGAGCTGCCCTCGTCACGGGGCACTGACACATCCACTGACCCGTCGGCGGTCTTGGTCGTCACGCGGTACGCCGTACCCGCCGTGTCGGGCAGCCCGATGGAGACGGAACCGTCCTGGCTCCGGGAGTCCACCAGGTCAGGTACGACGGTGAGTTCGAGCCGTACAGAGCCGTCCTCGGTGGTGGCGCGCACCTGGCGCGAGCGGATCCCGAGCGCGCTCACGGAACCGTCGGCGCTGTTCAGCTCCAGCGGCCCCGAGGAGTCCGAGACCCGCACGGCACCGTCTGCCGTACGAATCCGGAGGGCCTCCTTGAACCCGTGCGCCGTCACTCGCCCGTCCCCGTCGCGCACGGTGACGGCGACCCCGCGCGGGACCACGATCCGGTGCTTGGCCGAACAGTCGGCGATCATCCCCGAGCACTTCATCCGCAGTACGAGCCGGTCGTCCTTCATCGCCCAGGTCACCCGGGGATCCCCACCGACGACGACCTGCCCGTCGAACCACCGGGTGACCTCGACCTTGCCGGCCGTCTTGTCGGAGTCGGCGACCACGAGCTCCAGCGCGGAGTCGTCCGAGTCGACGGTGAGCGTCCGCCCGTGCAGCGCGAAGGACCGATGCTCCGGTTCCTTGTCGTCCCCGGCGCTGGCCCCGCACGCCGAGAGCCCCAGCGCCGCGACCACCACACTCCCGGCGACGACCCCGATCCGGGCCTGCCCTCCCCGCCCAAGCCCGCCCCGCCGACGCTCTGTGCACCCCACGAAGATCTCCCCCTGACACATGTCCTACGGCCACGGATGCCGGCCCCGCTCACCGGCCCACCCCTTCGAATCGACCGTACGCACCCGCCCCCTCCCGAAGGATCCGGCCCGCTCCCGGATCCTGGGTGGGGATAACCCCCGCCCACCCCCGAGAACGAGGAATACACGTTTGCAGTGCACGCCCTGTGGCCATGTAGGCTGTCGACTCGTCCTGGGCGCGTAGCTCAGCGGTAGAGCGCCGCCCTTACAAGGCGGATGTCGGCGGTTCGAAACCGTCCGCGCCCACCGGGACAGAGGCCCCCAGCCGATCGCGGCCGGGGGCCTTTGGCATTCACGCGTCGACCGGCGCGGGACCTGACAGATGTCATGCGGGAGCCCGGACGCCGGACACTGCTGCCGGGGGCCGCGTCGCCCGTGCCTTCGTGGACATGGCGAAGACGAGCGGCAACGCGACCGACAGGACCGACGTCCACCTGAGCCTCATCGGCGGAACTCGCCTTGAGGGCAAGGCGGTTCACGAGCGGACTCTGACCGTCTCGCTCATCGGCGGGGCGGACATCGACCTCGCCGACGTCGCCGTCCCCGACGGCTCCGAGCTTCGCCTCACCAAGCTCAGCCTGATCGGCGGCGCGAAGCTGCGCGTCCGCCCCGACGTCCGCGTCGTCGTCACGGGCGTCCGCCTCGGCGGCGTGCGGGTGCGGCGCGGCTAGGACCTTGGTCAGTGGTCAGTGGTCAGTAGTCAGTGGTCGGCGTGGTGGGGTGTCATGCCCGCTCACGCGCCCTCTGTCGAGGCCGGCTCGTGGGCGTGTTTCAGGGTCATGCGGGCGTCGACCGTGTCGGGGGGTGTGACCTCCGCCCAGAAGCGGTGGCAGGTCACGAAGACGGCGAGTTCGCGTTCGCGGCGGCGGAGCTTCTCGACCTCGGCCTGTTCGTCCGCCGTCCAGCCGGGGGAGGCGGGGCGCTCCACCTTGCGCCAGCCGTTGGCGTCGCTGAAGCCGTCCAGCGGCTCGACCGACCAGGGAAGCCGCTTCAGCAGGGCCAGAAGCTCGGCCCGGACCTGATGCAGCTCCTCCTGGCCGGCCAGGAGGTCACTCGGAAAGTCATAGGTCGCAGCCACGCGGCAATGGTACGCCTGTTCGATTTTGGGATGCGAGTTCCTTCGGGGACTTCACGCGAACGGGTGTGGACAGAGACGAGAGACGAGAGCGGCCGCGTACGGGCGGAGGGGGCCGTGCCGGTACGGCCCGA
>NZ_JBMNDS010000029.1:0-10913 GCF_052543295.1 Streptomyces sp. SAS_270 | reverse complement strand
CCCCCCCCCCCCCCCCCCCCCCCCCCCCCCCCGCGCCCGCGGGCGACTACCTCAGCTCGCCCACCACTCGCCCCGTCGCCGGAACAGGCACCCCGTAGCGTTCCGCGGCACGGAGCAGAGCCCCGCCGATGGCGTCCAGTTCCAGCGGACGGTCGGCCTCCGCGTCGCGTTGCATGGAGGACTTGGTCTCCGGAGGGAACGCGTCGTAGCGCTGGAGGGCGGCCGCGGCGTCGGCCGGTGCGCCGACGGCACGGCTGACCGCGGACGCCTCCTCCACCAGGGCGGTCAGCTCGTCGCGGTGGTGCGTGCGGATGTCGCCGAGCGGCGCACCGTAGCGGGTGGTCAGCAGGGCGAACGGCGCCAGAAACGCCATCTTCGCCCACAGCGCCGCCGCCTCGTCCTCCTGGACGCGCACGCGCACCCCACTCTCCTCGAAGGCCCCGGCAAGCGCGTCTAGCCGCTCCCGCACCACCGTCTCGCCGGTCAGATCGACCTCCAGGAACGGGCTGCCGTGTTCGATCACCCCGGGCGACAGTCGGGTCGACTCGACGCGGATCACCGCGGGCGCCACCCGGGCCGAGCCGTAGCGCTCACGCAGCGCGGCCGGGTGTTCGACGCCGTTCAGGAACGGTACGACCAGGGCGTCGTCACCCAGCACCTTCGCGGGCACCCGCTCCAGGGCCGCGTCCAACGTCGTGGCCTTCACGGCGATCACGCACACGTCGACGGGCTCGCGCAGCTCCTCCTCCGCCTCGACCCGTACGGTGAAATCGCCGAACTGCCCACTGCGCACCCGGATTCCCTCCGAGCGCAGCGCCCGTACGGTGTCGCCGCCCGCCAGACAGATCACCCGGTGTCCGGCACGGGCGAGCAGCCCGGCGAGCAGGCCACCGACGCCTCCCGGACCCAGTACGGCCACCGTCAGCTTGTCGTTCGCCATGTTTCCTCAAATCCTCTTGGAGCTGTCGGGGCCTCACCTCTCAAGGTCCCCGCTCCACGATGATCACAAGGGGCGCAGGCATCGGTCAACGGTGCGTTCCCCCGGCTACGGCAGCCGGACCGAAGCCCCCGGCTTCAGCAGATGCAGCCGCTCCGCGAGCCCCGCCCCGCCGAACGCCTTCGTCAACGCGGCGCCGTCCTCGGTGAAGTGGCCCCAGTGCTCGAAGTGCAGCGGTACGACATGACGCGCGCCGAGGATTTCGGCGGCCTGCGCGGCGGCCTCGCTGGTCAGGGTCAGCGGAGCGTCCGGCACGAGCGGGGTGCGAGCGGCGCCCGCGAACAGCACGGCCACGTCGAACGGACCGTGCCGCTCGGCGATCGCCCGGACGACGTCGAGGGAGGCGTTGTCCCCACTGACGTACACCTTGGGCAGACCCTCGCCGGACAGGACGAAGCCGGTGACCTCGCCCACGATCGGCTCCGAGCCGTCGGGCCCGTGCTGCGCCGGCACGGCGGTGACGCGCAGCGATCCGCCGTCGGGGCGCGGCAGTTCGACATGCGACCAGGACGGCAGGGCCCGCACGGGCGCGCCGATGCGGTCGTACGCCGACGCCGTGGACAGGGTGACAGGGGCGTCCTGAAGATACGTTCGCCCGGACGCGTCGAGGTTGTCCGGGTGCTGGTCGTGCGAGAGCAGGACGGCGTCGACCGCGCCGATCTCCGTCGCCGCGAGGGCGGGCCCGGCGGTCTTCACCAACTTCCGCGTGCCGAGGTGGTATTCGCCGGGGGCGTCGAAGGTCGGGTCGGTGAGCAGGCGTACGCCGCCGATTTCGAGCACGGCCGTGGGGCCGCCGACGTAAAGGATCTCCACAGTGGTCATGCTCTGCACAAGAGCGGGGCGCCCGCGGGTATTCCGACGGAAATCGCGGGGCCACGGCGGAGTGGCGCCGTACGAGCGACACTGGACGTATGTGCCGCAGCATCAAGACACTCCGCCCGCCCGTGCTCCCCGAAGAGGCCACCGAGGAGGACATCCGCGCCGCCGCTCTGCAGTACGTCCGCAAGGTCTCCGGCTTCCGCGCCCCGGCTGCCCACAACCGCGAGGTCTTCGACCACGCGGTGGAAGCGATCGCGGCGGCCACGGCCGAACTGCTCGGCGGCCTGGAGGTCCGGGGCGCCGCCCAGCGCGCGGGCTGACCCCAGGCCTACCGACAGCAGGGAGAGGACCTCAGGCCCCGCTCCCCGACTCCCGCATCCCGGGACGCCGGATCAGGAACGCGGCCCCCGCCCCCGCCCCGAAGAGCGCCACCACCGAAACCCCGGTGGCGAGCCAGGTCGTGCCGAGCCACTGTCCGCCGAAGTAGCCGAGGGCGACGCTGTACACGGCCCAGCACAGGCCGGCCACGATGGACCAGGGCAGGAACTCGCCGACCCGGCGGTGGGCGGCGCCCGCGCCGAGGGAGACGACCGAGCGGCCGGCCGGGGCGAAGCGGGCGATGACGACGAGCGCGCCGCCGGCCCCGCCGCCGCGCGCGAGAACCGCGCCGAGACGTTCCTGCGCACGCGTCAGCCGACGGGAGCGGGCGATGGCCCGGTCCAGGCGGGCGCCACCGCGCCAGGCGAGCCGGTAGGCCACCAGGTCGCCGAGCACCGACGCCGTGGCGGCGGAGAGGGTCAGCGCGAGGATGTCCGGCACCTCGTGGGTCACCGCGCCGCCGGCGGAACCGGCCGCCGCGGCCGTGGCGGCGGTGATGACCAGGACGCCGCTCGGCAGCACCGGCAGAAAGACGTCGAGAAGAACGGACACGGCGACCGCCGCGTAGATCCATGGGCTGCCGGTCAGCAACCCCACACTCTCAAGCACCCGAACTCCCCTGGACTCCCCCGTAGGCGTCCTGTGCTCCGGTGGTGCGAGGGAGCGGAAAGTGACACCTGTGACAGCCGTACAGCGTACGCCGCGCTTGTCACAGCAGGCTCATGGGGGCTCACGTGTTCGTCACGTCACGTTCACCCGGCTGCTGCTCCGGCGCGGCGGGGCGGGCCCGGATCCCGTACGAACGAGGGAGGAGGGCCGATCCGGCCGGGGGCGCGGACAAGAGGAGTGGGTCAGCGATGGTGGCAGGAATACTCGTCGGAGCCCTGGCGTCGGCCGTACTGGCGACGGGCGGTGCGGTGGGCCCCGCTGCTCCGGCCGCGCCCGACGGCTTCTGGATGCGGACGGACGCGCGCTTCGCGCCGCCCACCGCGTTCGTCCCGTCGGCGGCGGTGACGTACGACATGGATCTCGTTCCGGCGGCCGCCGGGATCGAGGTGAGCCAGCACAGCGACGAGCACGGCGCCACGGACGTACGGCTGCGGGTGACGGGTCTGCGGCCGGGGCACGCGTACGGCGTGCATGTGCACCAGAAGCCGTGCGGCGCGGATCCGGCCGCCGCGGGCGGGCACTACCAGCACCGCAAGGACCCCGCGCAGCCGTCCAAGGACCCGGCCTATGCCAACGACGACAACGAGGTGTGGCTCGACTTCACCGCCGGCGGCGAGGGAGCGGGCGAGGCGGCGGCCCGTCACGACTGGGGCTTCCGGCTGGGCGAGGCCGCCTCCGTGGTGCTGCACTCCGAGCCGGGCATGACGGGCGCACGCGTGGCGTGCTTCTCGGTGCCGTTCGGCTGGACCGCCGGGACTTCCTGACGGTGTGACGGGCTCTCAGCTCCTACGACGACGACGGCGCCCGCCTCTTGGGACAGGCGCCGTCGTCTTCGTACGAGGGGTCAGGCCGTGACGGGCTCGGAGGCCCGCTTCTCCTCGGAGCCCGGGGCCTGGCGGGTCGCGAACACCCGGTCGAGGCCGAGCGCGCCGGAACCGGTGAAGACCAGCAGCAGGAAGGACCAGCAGAACAGGACGGACAGTTCGCCGCCGTTCTGGATGGGCCACAGGGCCGCGGACTGGTGCACGTCGAAGTACGCGTACGCCATGGAGCCCGAGGCGATGAGCGCGGCGCCGCGGGTGCCGAGGCCGACCAGGACGAACGCGCCGGTGACGAGCTGGATGACCGCGGCGTACCAGCCGGGCCAGGTGCCGGACGGGATGGTGCCGCCATGGGTGCCCATGGCACCGCCGAGGACGCCGAAGAGCGAGGCGGCGCCGTGCACGGTGAAGAGCAGGCCGATGACGATGCGGAACAGGCCTATGGCGTAGGGCTGGGCGCTGTTGAGGCGTCCGGTCATGTGGGAGTGCTCCTTCGGTCTTGTCCGGCCCGTGGGAGGGCCGGATCCTGGGGACGGAACCGAGTGAGCACCAACGCTAGGAGAGGCTAATCGATGCTTTCAAGTTCAACATTTGGCCACCGGTTTGCTTCCGTTTGAGGTTCCGTTTCGGGTGTAGCCGCACGTAGGACGGCCCTCGCCACCGCATCGGCGTCCGAAAGTGTGACCGAATCCACCCCTGGCCGTGCCCCGGCCGCGGTCACCCAGTGCACTCCCTCTGTCGGTACTCCAACGGCGAACCGCCGTTTGTGCACCCGTCCTTGACTGTCCATCAGGTGATACGGGAGTGGTGTCACGTCCAGTCCGCCCGTCTCGTAGCCGTCGACGGTGTGCGGGCGGCACTGCCCGGCACGCAGAAGCCCGGCGAGCAGTTCGTCGGCAGTCCGCTTGAGGTCCGGTTCGGGCAGCCGTGCCTCGATGAGGGTGGTGGCCCGTACGGTCGAGTCCGGTACGTCGGGGGAGTGGGCGACCCACGCCCCGTCCTGCGCCCGCACCTCCAGGCGCGGGCCCACCACTTCCAGGACGCCCGCCTCGATCAGCGCGGCCATCTCCTCGATGCGCCGACGCGGCGGGCCGATGGAGAGAAAGGCGTTGAGCGGCGTGTACCAACGGTCCAGGTGCTCCCGGCGCGAGATGCCCGACAGCCCGCCGTGGTCCACGATCCGCCGCAACTCGTTGCGAAGGTCGCGCAACACGTCCAGAGCGGCCTTCAGGGGCCCCTCGACGTTCCCGAGCGCGGCCTGTCCGGCGTCCTCGCGCAGATACGCCAGCAGCCAGCCCCGCCACTCGGCGGCCCCGGCGAAGACGCGCCCGGCGTACGGCCGTGACATCCGCTCCCAGGACCACCGTTCGCCGCGCAGGACACCGAACTCGTCGAGGAGCGCGGCCTCTTGGGGGCTTCGGTGCGCCGCGCCGAGGAAGCGGTCCCGGAAGCTTTCGCCGTCCACGTCCCCGCCCCCGTCGTCGCAGTAGCCGTCGTCGGATTGTCGCAACAGCGCCTCGTAGTACACGGTCTCCACCTCCTTCGCCACCAACGGCCATATCTCGCCGAGGAAGTCGGGCGCGTCGCCGGAGTCCACGCGTTTGCGGAAGCGGGAGATCACCTCGTCGGTGAGGAGCAGGGGGGTGTGGCGGCCGTACGGGCCCTTCGCGTTGTCGCCACGCGCCTGGTACGGGATCCCGCGGCGTGAACCGGCGTACAGACGTGGCTCGTTGCCCGAACGCTCGTAGCGCAGTCCCCGCGGGGTGCGGGTGAAGTGTCCGCCGCGGCCGGTCGTCAACAGGGCCATGTGGTCGAAGAAGTTGAGGCCCAGGCCGCGCAGGACGACCGGCTCGCCCGGGGCGAGGGAGGAGAGGTCGACGTCCGCCGGATTGGCCGGCGGGATGTGGCGCAGGCCGTGCGCGTCGGCGTACGCGCCCAGGCGCCGCTGCCCGGGGTCGGTGCGCAGCGGCAGGTGGCCCTGGGCGAGGACCACCGCGGCGAGGCCGGTCAGGGTGCGACCGGTGGAGAGGGCGAGGACCTGGTGGCCGTCGGGCGCGTCGGCCAGCCGCACCGCACGCGCCGAGTGCACCTCGACGCGTACCTCGGCCGGGGCCCCGCGCACCACCTCGCCGAAGACCCACTCCAGGTAGTGGCCGTACTGGGCGCGGGTCGGGTAGTCGTCCGGGCCGAGTGCCTCGGGCCGCCAGGTGTGCAGGCTCGGGCCCGGGCGGACCGGCCCCGAGCAGTCCACGCTCTCGTCGGTGAACAGGGTCACCTGCGAGGCCACCGTGTTCATCAGCAGGTGCGGCGACTGGGCGGTACGCCAGACGCGGCCGGGCCCCGGCGGCGCCGGATCGACGACATGGACCGTCAACCGGGCGCCCGGCGCGAGGAGTTCCGGCGCGGAGGCGCAGAGACGTTCCAGGACGCTGGTGCCGCGCGGCCCGGCGCCGACGAGGGCGACGGACACGGAGACGTGCGGGGTCCCGGCGGGCTCGGCGGTCGCTGCGATCGCTGCGGACAAAGGGGTGACTCCCGGGCGTGGGGGGTGTGTGGCGCGCGTGGGGGCGCGACAGCACACCGTCCACTGGAAGCGGACGGTCCGCCTCATCATGCCGTCGTACGGGGCGGGAGCCGAGCCCGGGAGCGGTTGATCGGCTCCGGTTGTGGGATGCGTCACGAGCATCAGGGACATCCCCCACAACAACCGTACGCAACAGGTCCATTACGGCACGAGTGCGGACTCCACGGCGGTCTTCAGCTCCGCGGAACCGGCGCCGCCCCGCCCTGCCCGGGCCTGTTCGAGCCGCAGGGACGCCGAACGGCCGCGCAGGGTCAGGGTCATCAGCTGGTTGCCGAACCAGGGGCCGCCGGTTCTGCGCCACGTGAGGCTCGGACGGCCGCAGCGCCCGTGCCGGGCGAACCGTCGTCCGATGACCCGCGCGAGACCGCTCCAGCCGAAGCGGAAGCCGAGTCGGATGGAGAGCGGGACGGAGTTGTGGACGGGAGAACAGGTCAGCTGGAGAACGCGGGCGTCCGGACCCGCGCCCGTGGGCCAGGACGGCTCGGCGATGTAGGCGTGGTGGACGTCGCCGGACAGCACGCACACGGTCGCCGGCGAGTCCGGTCCCGACCCCGCCTCGGCGATCAGCTCGGCCAATGCCTCGAACGACGCGGGGAAGGCCGCCCAGTGCTCCAAGTCGGCCCGCCTGCGCAGGTATTCGCCGAACCGTGCCCACCGGGCGCCGCGCTCGCCGCGGCACAGCGCGGTGCTCCACGTCTCGGCGTCGTGGATGAGCGGCGGCAGCAGCCAGGGGAGCGAGGTGCCGACGAGGAGGTGGTCGTACGAACCGCGGGCGTCCAACGCCTGTTCCCGCACCCACTGTTGCTCGCCCGGGTCGAGCATCGCGCGGCTCTCCTCGTCGAGGACGCGGGCCGCGCGGCTGTCGACCATCAGCACCCGCACGCGGCCGAAGTCGCGACGGTAGCTCCAGCGGACGGAGGCCGGGTCGGCGTCGGCGCGGGCCGCGTGGGCGCGCAGGACGTCGGTGCCGTCGGGGGTGGTGCGGACGGCGGCGTACAGGACGTCCTCGGCCAGCTCCCGGGGCGAGAGATTGCCGAGGTGCTGATGCACCCAGTACGACATCAGGCCGCTCAGCACCCGCTCGCGCCACCACGGGGTGGCGCGCATGTCCTCGACCCAGGAGGCGCTGGTGTTCCAGTCGTCGATGACGTCGTGGTCGTCGAAGATCATGCAGCTGGGCACGGTGGACAGCAGCCAGCGGATCTCGGGGTCGAGCCAGGACTCGTAGTAGAGCCGGGTGTACTCCTCGTAGTCCGCGACCTGGTTGCCCGGGGGATCGGCGAGGCCGCGGCGGGCGGCTATCCAGCGGCGCGTGGCGTCGGAGGTCTCGTCCGCGTACACCTGGTCGCCGAGCAGCAGGAGGACGTCGGGTCGCTCGCCGTCGGGCGCGGCGGCGAGCCGGGTGGCCAGGGTGTCCAGGGCGTCGGGGCCCACCGGGTCGTGCTCGTCCTTGGGCGGCGCGGCCCAGCGGCAGGAGCCGAAGGTGATCAGGACGTCGTCGCCGTCGGCGGGTGTGCGGATGGCCGAGGGCGGAAAGGGGGTGTCGGGCGGCGGCCAGACGGGGGCGCCGTCGAGGAGCACCTCGTACGCGGACTCCGTACCCGGGGTCAGCCCCGTCACCGGGACCAGCGCGTAGTGGTGCCCGGCGACCTGGAAGGTGCGGGCCCGGCCCCGGGCGCCGCCGGCGCAGCGCACCTCGGCGGTGCACGGACGGCTCGCCTCGACCCAGACGGTCGCGGACGAGCCGTCGACGTACCTCAGCAGCGGGCCCAGGCACAGTCTCGCCACGAGATCACCCTCCTCCGTCGCCCCGTACGGTACGGAACGACGGAGGGGAGTGGGGAGGTTCCTGACAGGAACCCGGCGATCAGCAGCCGCTGAGGACCGACGACAGCTTGGACTTCTCGGCGGAGTCGACCGAGAGGTCGTAGTAGTACTTCACCTGGACCCAGGCGCGGACGTAGGTGCAGGCGTACGAGCTGAGCGGGGGCATCCACTCGGCCGGGTCCTGGTCGCTCTTCTGCTGGTTCACGTTGTCCGTGACGGCGATGAGCTGCGGGCGGGTCACGTCGTTGGCGAAGGCCTGCCGCTGGGCGGTGGTCCAGTTGCGCGCGCCGGAGTCCCAGGCCTCGGCGAGCGGGACGAGGTGGTCGATGTCGAGGTCGGAGGCGGCGGTCCAGGTGGCGCCGTCGTAGACGGAGTACCAGCTGCCGCTGGTGGCGGTGCAGGCGGAGTTGGTGACGACGTTCGAACCGTCGCGCTTGAGGACGTACTCGCGGGTGTTGCAGGTACCGCTGATGGTGATCCAGGTCGGGAACAGGTCCCGGTTGTAGCCGGTCCGGACCTCGGTCGCCACGTCCAGGGAGGCGAGGTAGGTGCGGGCGGTGGCGGCGCTGACCGGCGTGGGCAGCGCGGCGGAGGCGGCCGGACCGTTGAAAAGTCCGACCGAGGCTATGAGAGCACTGAGCGCTGCGACTATGCTGAGCCGTCGACGCGCGTAGACCTTCGCCATGCGAACTCCCTTTGGGTGGGGGGAAGTTGAGGTGCGAGCGGGGAAATGCTCGCGGCGCTCGGTTTCCGGAAGATGTGGGGCAGGTTAGAAGTTAGTGACGTGCTCATGACACGACAAGGTTCCTGACGGGATCGGCCCGGGACCAAAGGCCCTACGGAGGCCGCGTGGGACTCACGTACGATGGGCAGCGCAGAAGGGGAGTAGCTCTTCGCCGGACCGTCGACATACTGCTCAGCTCGTCTGAGCCGGCGCCCGGAGGCAGACCTCGTTTCGAGGGGTCGGCCAGCGAGACCTTCGGTAAGCAGTGCACCGACCCGTGCCTCATGGCGCGGGAGCCCATGTGTGCTGCCGTGCCGAGGTGTCGCAGCGCGATCACACGCTCTCGGCGGGGCAGCCCGACCGATTGAGGAATCTTGATCAGCATCACCGTCACGGCGCTCGTCTTCGGCGTCGTCTTCCTCGCCGAACTGCCGGACAAGACGGCCCTCGCCGGGCTCGTCCTCGGCACGCGCTACCGCGCCTCGTACGTCTTCGCGGGGGTCGCCGCCGCCTTCGCACTCCATGTCGCGCTCGCCGTCGCGGCGGGCAGCGTGCTGACGCTGCTGCCCCAGCAGATCGTGCACGCGCTGACGGGTGTGCTCTTCCTCGGCGGTGCGGCCGTACTCCTGATGAAGAAGGACGAGGGCGAGGGGGAGATCCGCAAGCCCGAGGACCAGAGCTTCTGGAAGGTCTCGGGGGCGGGCTTCATGCTCATCCTGATCGCCGAGTTCGGTGACCTCACGCAGATCATGACGGCGAACCTCGCGGCCCGCTACGACGACCCGCTCTCCGTCGGCCTCGGCGCGGTGCTCGCGCTGTGGGCGGTGGCCGGGCTCGGCATCCTCGGGGGCCGGGCGCTGATGAAGCGGGTGCCGTTGCGGCTCATCACCAAGGTGGCGGCCGTGCTGATGCTGGGGCTGGGCGTGTGGAGCCTCTACGAGTCGGTGGCCGGGTGAGCGGCGGGGTGAACGTGGGGGGTCCTGCCGGTGTCTGTAGCGGGCCTTCGCGGGAGCCCTGTGCATCGTCCCTGGTCAGAAGCGGTGGCGCGAGGGGCACTCCGTTTTGTATCGTGGAGGAACAAAGTGGCTCCCGCCCGCACTCCCTGACCGGCGGGCGGGGCCGCCTTGTCCCGGGGGCCGTGACAGCGGCCCCTTTCCTGCGTTTCCCGCGTTTCCTGCGTCCTGGAGCATGCCGATGACGGCCACGACCGTTTCCGTTCTGACCGCCCGCGCCCTGCTGCTCGACATGGACGGCACCCTCGTCAACTCGGACGCCGTCGTCGAGCGCTGCTGGCGCCGCTGGGCCGACCGGCACGGGCTCGACGGGGCCGAGGTCATGAAGGTCGTCCACGGGCGGCAGGGGCACGCCTCCATGGCCGTACTGCTGCCCGAGCGGCCCATGGCGCAGAACCACGCGGACAATGCGCGCATGCTCGCCGAGGAGACCGCCGACATGGACGGCGTCGTCGCCGTCCCCGGCGCCGAGGCCTTCCTCGCCTCCCTCGCCGGGCTGCCGCACGCCCTCGTGACCTCCGCGGACGTCGGCCTGTCCTCCGCGCGGATGGCCGCCGCGGGGCTCGGCCTTCCCGACGTGCGGATCACCGCCGAGTCCGTCGGCGCGAGCAAGCCGGATCCCGAGGGGTTCCTCAAGGGCGCCGCCGAACTGGGCATCGCGCCCGAGGACTGCGTTGTCTTCGAGGACTCCGGGGCGGGGATCGACGCCGGGCGCTCCGCGGGGATGCGGGTCGTGGGGGTCGGCCCTCGGGCGGGCGCCCACCGGCCGGACGTGCTCGTCCGCGACCTGCGCGAGGTCCGCGTCGAGGACGCCGGGGGTGGCGTGATCCGCCTGCACGTCGGCTAGCCCCGGGGCTTGTCTCGACGGTGACCCGGGGTGGGTGGGCGAACCCCGGGCACCCCATGCTTGAACGGTCACCCGGGGTGGGTGGGCAAACCCCGGGCGCCCCTTGTTTCCTTGTCACCCGGTGTTGGTGCTGGGCGGGGGTGGGTCACGCAGCCCGGCGTTCACGGGGTGCCGCTGCGCCCACCCGTGCCGCCCCTAGCGGCACGATTGCCCGCAGTAACGAGGCTTCGCCAG
>NZ_JBMNDS010000028.1:0-107108 GCF_052543295.1 Streptomyces sp. SAS_270 | reverse complement strand
TTCTGTTGATTGAGCTGCCCTCGGAGTGTCACCAGCGGGGGACAGTGCGTCAATCGGTGGGGGCGGGACTGCGGCGAGCGAAAATTTCGGACGCTTTCGAGCCGTCGGCGCACCCGACGCGGCGCGGCGCTGTCTGGAGCGTGCCCTCGCGGAGCCGCCGCTTCCCGAGGTCCACGCGCGCGTGCTCTACGAGTTGGGCTGTGCCACCCTGCTGACGGCGCCCGCCACCACGATCGGCCATCTGCGCGCCGCCCTGGAACGGCCGGGCCTCGAAGGCGACCTGAGGGTGGACGCGGTCTTCCGCCTCTCCCAGGCCCTGCTGCACAACGACCAGCTGGACGAGGCCGTCCGCACGGTCGACGCCGAGGCCGCCCGTCTCGCACCGGGCCCCGCCCGTATGCGGCTGCAGGCCGTGCACTACATGTGGGAGGGCATCCACGCCGGGGAGGAGCACTCCCCGAACCGCTCGCGCAGCCTCGCCGAACTCGTCAGGACGTGCACCGGCCGCGACAACTCCGAACGCGCCCTGCTCATACTGCGCGGTTTCGACGCGATGACCCGGGGCGAGAGCGCCGAGGAGGTCGTGGAACTCTGCGACCGCGCCCTGGTCAACGGACGCCTCGCCCCCGGACTCGGCTGGACCGACACCGAGTGGGGCATCGAACTCCTCATGATGCTGGGCAGTTCGTACGCCTACGCCGACCGGCTGGAGCGCGCGGAGAGTCTCTTCAACGAAGCCCTGCGCGCCTATACGACCGCTGGGTGGAGCGGCGGCCACCTCGCGCTCGCCCACGCGTTCCTCGGCCTCGCCTACCGCAGGCAGGGCCGTCTCAGGGACGCCGAGACCATCCTGCGCGAGTCACTGCGGCTGGCGGAGCGCGTCGGCCGCGGGCTGCCCCTGTACTGGTCGGCGACCTGCGGACTCGTCGACACGCTGCTCGCCCGCGGCCATGTCGACGAGGCCGCGGAGATCGCCGAGCGGTACGGCTTCGCCCCGCCCTACCCGTCCACGATCGTCCTGCCGGACACCCGCTCCGTACGCGGCCGGCTGCTGCTCGCCGTCGGCCGTACGAAGGAAGGCGTCAACGAACTGGAGGTGGCCGAGAAGGAGGCCGCCGCCCGCGGTCACCACAACACGGTGCTGGCGCCCTGGGCCGTGGACCTCGCCCGGGCGCTCGCCCACGACGACCCGCCGCGTGCCGCCGCCCTCGCCGCCGACGCCCGCCGCCAGGCCGAGCGCTTCGGAACCGACACGGCCATCGGCGAGGCCCTGCGCTGTGCCGCGGCCCTGGCCACCGGCCAGCAGGCGGTACGGCTGGCCACCCAGGCGGTCGCCTATCTGGAAGCCTCCCCCTGCCAGTACGAACACGCGGCAGCACGCGTCGAGTACGGCATCGCCGCGCGGTCCGTCTCCGAGCTCAACAAGGGCCTGGCACTGGCGCGTTCGTGCGGCGCGGACGGCCTGGTCGTCAAGGCGGAAGAGGTGCTGGCGACGGGGCGCGGCCTGCGGTGACGCACGCAACGCCCCGGAGCCCGTTCAGCTCTTGAGGAGCTGATCCGTGACCGCCGCCAGGCGTCCCCGGACCTCGGGGTCGTACGTCCCCGTGTGCGCCCGCGACGGGCTCGTACCGTCGTAGTACCCGCCGGTCCCCAACTCCTGGCCGGCCAGGGCCAGTACGCCCGCCGCGCCGTCGGCGACGGTGGACCATGGGCTGATGCCTGCCTCGCGGACCATCGTCGTGTCCATGTACGTGGCCGGGTGCAGGACGTTCACAAAGACGCCGCTGCCCGCCAGCTCCTCGGCGAGCGAGAACGTGTGGGCGGCGAGTGCGAACTTGCTGCGGCAGTACGCCGAGACGCCGTTGTAGCCGCGGGTCAGCTCCGGGTCGTCGAAGTCCAGCGGCTCCTGGCCCGCGGAACCGACGTTGACGATGCGCGCGGGGGCGTTCGCGCGCAGCACGGGCAGGAGAGCGCGGGTGAGGGCGACAGGGGCCAAGTAGTTGACCGCCAGGCGCAGTTCATGGCCGTCGGAGCTCAGCTCACGGTCCTCGCCGCGTGCTCCGCTGCCCACACCGGCGTTGTTGATCAGTACGTTCAGGTCCGGGTGCGCCGCGGCAACCTGCCGGCCCAGCTCGCCGACCTGGGCCAGCGAAGCCAGATCGGCGACGAATCCCCGGGCGTCGCCCTCGGCGCGCAGTTCGTCGACGAGCCGCTCGGTGCGGCCCGGGTCGCGGCCGTGCGCGAGGACGGTGTGCCCGGCGCGGACCAGTTCGAAGGCGACGTGACGGCCGAGGCCGGAGGTGGAACCGGTGATCAGGATGGTGGACATGTTTCCACCGTAGACACACGGCGGAGGCGTCCGCGAGATGCTGCTGAAGCTACGACCACCAGGGTCACCCTCCGCTGCCGTCCTCCTCGGCCAGCACCCGCTGCGCCGTCGCGAACGCCGAGTTCGCCGCCGGCACCCCGCAGTACACCGCGGTCTGCAGGAGTACGGCGCCGATCTCCTCCGGGGTGAGCCCGTTGCGCCGCGCCGCCCGTACATGCATGGCCAGCTCGTCGTAGTGGCCGTGCGCGACCAGCGCCGTCAGCGTGATCATGCTGCGCTCGCGGCGCGAGAGGGTGGGGTCGGTCCAGACCTCGCCCCAGGCGTAGCGGGAGATGAAGTCCTGGAAGCGTGCGGTGAAAGGCGTCTGGCGGTCCTGCGCCCGGTCCACGTGTGCGTCGCCGAGCACCTCGCGCCGCACCTCCATGCCCCGCTTGGCGCCGCCGGTGAGGTGGGCCCGCAGCGCGGTCAGTACGGCCGCCGGGCACTGGGCGGGCGCCAGATGTGAAGCCCCGGGGAGTTCCACCAGCGTGGCGCCGGGCACCGCGTCCGCGATCTCCCGCAGGTGCGGGGGCGGCGTCGCCCGGTCCTCGCGGCCCGCGATGAGCAGGGTGCGTGCGGCGATCTCCGGGAGCCGGTCGCGGAGGTCGAAGGCGGCCAGGGCGTCACAGCAGGCGGCGTACGCGTCCGGGTCCGCCGTGCGCTGGTCCTCGACCAGCCGCGGCACGGTGAAACCACCCGTGAACCAGCGGGAGTTCGCGGACTCGACGAGCGTCGCCAGGCCGCCCGCGCGTACGGCAGCCGCCCGCTCCTCCCACGGCTTCGAGCCGTTGAAGTGGGCGGACGAGCAGATCACCGCCAGGGACGACAGCCGCTCAGGGTGGTGCACGGCGAGATGCAGCCCCACCGCGCCGCCCAACGACACGCCCGCGTAGGCGAATTGCCCGATGCCGAGGGAGTCGGCGAGCGCGAGCACCAGATCGGCGAGGTCGCCGACACTCGCGCCCGGGCCGATCAGGCCGGCCGCGGAGCCGCCGTGCCCCGGCAGGTCCCAGCGGACCACCCGGTGGCTGATGGACAGTTCGGGCGCGACCTGGTCCCACAGGGCGAGCGAGGTGCCGAGCGAGGGCCCGAGCAGCAGCGGGGGAGCGGAGGCGGGACCTTCGGCACGGTGGTTGAGGAGGGTGTCGGTCAACGTCGCTCCAGAGCACGGTCGGTGAGGGCCCCGGCGGAGCCGGTGTAGCGGGTGGGGTCGGTGAGATCGTCGAGGTCGACGTCCTTCAACTCCGGTTCCTCGGCGAGGAGTTCGGGGAGCGTGCGGCCTTCGGTGTGGGTGCGCCGTGCCAGGCCGGTGAGCAGTTCCTTGGCGCGGGCGCGGCCGAGCAGGGGTGCCAGCTCCGCGGACAGTCGCTCGGAGACGATCAGGCCCCGGGTCGCGTCGAGGTTCCGGCGCATCGCGGCGGGGTGCACCTGCAGCCCCTCGGTGAGCTCGGCGGCATGGCCGGCGGCGCCGCCCACCAGGCGCAGCAGGTCGCGCAGCGGCGCCCACTCGGCGTGCCAGGCCCCGGCCGGCCGCTCGTCCTCGGCGGCGAGAGAGCCGTACAGGGTGGCCGCGAGCTGCGGGGCCCGCCGGGCGGCCGCCGCGAGGAGCGTGGACCGCACCGGGTTGGCCTTGTGCGGCATGGCCGACGAACCGCCGCCACTGCCCTCGGCCACCTCGCCGATCTCGGTGCGCGACAGCGTCAGCACATCCACGCCGAGCTTGCCCAGCGCCCCCGCCGTCAAGGCCAGACAGCCGGCCAGGTCGGCGACGGGTGTACGGAGCGTGTGCCAGGGCAACGGCGGTGCCGCGAGGCCCACTTCGCGGGCGTACGCCTCCGTCAGCGCGCCGGTGTCCTCGGCCCCGTACGCGTGGAAGGCCGCCAAGGTCCCGGCGGCGCCGCCGAGTTGGGCGGGCAGCGCGTCCCGTACCCGGGTGATGCGGTCCCTCGCGTCCAGGACCAGTGAGCGCCAGCCGGCCGCCTTCAGCCCGAACGTCGTCGGTACGGCGTGCTGGGTGAGCGTGCGTCCGGGCATCGCCGTGTCGCGGTGCTCGGCCGCCGAGCGGGCCAGTGCCTGTGCGGTGCGGGCGAGGTCGGCGAGGATCAGGTCCAGGGTGCGCCGGGCGACCAGCATCGTCGCCGTGTCCATGATGTCCTGGCTGGTCGCACCCCGGTGGACGTAGGGGCCGTACTCCTCGCCGACCGCCGCCGTCAGGTCGGCGACCAGCGGGATGACCGGGTTGCCGCCGGCCGGGGTGCGTGCAGCCAGGGAGCGGATGCCGAAGCCCGCCGGAACGGCTGCCTCGGTCACCGCTGCCGCGGCCTCGGCCGGAGCGAGCCCCAGCGTCGCCTGGGCCCGCGTCAGCGCGGCCTCCGCGTCGAGCATCGCCCGCAGATAGGCGTGGTCGCCGGTCTCGGACGCGGCGGCGGACAGCCCCCACTCGGGGGCGAGCAGGCCGGTGTCGGCATACGGAGCGGACGTGAAGGTCACTCGAACTCCAGGAAGACCGTTTCGCCTTCGCCCTGAAGGCGGATGTCGAAACGGTACGTGCCGCTGTCCTCCCGTACGGCGATCAGCGTGTCGCGTCGCTCCTCGTCCAGCTGGGACAGCAAGGGGTCCGTGGCGTGCGCCGCCTCGTCGCCCGGCAGGTAGATCCGGGTGAACAGGTGCACGAGCAGACCACGGGCGAACACGCACACGCTGATGTACGGCGCGCTGTGTCCGCGTGCTCCGGGCCGCAAAGTGTGCGCGGTCCAGTGCCCGCCTGCGTCGACCTGCACGCGTCCCCAGCCGGTGAACTCCACGCCGTTGCGGCCCAGATAGCCCCCCGTCGCGGCGTCGCGCCTGATCGAGCCGTCGACCGTGGACAGGGTGCCGTCCGTGTCGGGTCCCCACAGCTCCAGGAAGGCGTCCGGCAACGGATTGCCGTCGCCGTCGTACACGTATCCGCGCAGGGTGAGGGTGTCCGGGTGGCCGAGGGGCGCGATGTCACCGCCGCCGGGGAAGGGCAGCGCGTGGCCGTAGAAGGGGCCGACCGTGTGCGAGGGCGTGGGCAGCACGGCTTCCGGCCTGGTCGTGTCGATCTTCGTCATGGCGGGTCAGCGCCCTTCTTCGATCCAGGTGGCGGTCGGCCCGTCGAGCACGATGTCCCAGTGGTAGCCCATCGAGAACTCGGGCACCGACAGGCTGTGGTCGTAGGTCGCCACCAGCCGCTGCCGGGCCGCGTCGTCCGTCACGGACTGGATGATCGGGTCGTAGGGGAACAGCGGGTCGCTCGGGAAGTACATCTGTGTCACGAGCCGCTGCGTGAAGGCCGAACCGAACAGCGAGAAGTGGATGTGGGCCGGTCGCCAGGCGTTGACGTGCTGACGCCACGGGTAGGGGCCCGGCTGGACGGTGGTGAAGTGGTAGAAGCCGCTGTCGTCCGTCAGCGTGCGGCCCACGCCGGTGAAGTTCGGGTCCAGCGGGGCGTCGTGCTGCTCGCGCTGGTGGGCGTAGCGGCCGGCGGAGTTCGCCTGCCAGACCTCGACCAGCTGACCGCGGACGGGGCGCCCGTCGCGGTCGAGGACGCGTCCGGAGACGGTGATGCGCTCGCCGATCGGCTCGCCCTGGTGCTGCCGGGTGAGGTCGTTGTCGATCTCGGTGATGTCCCGCTCCCCGAAGGCGGGGGAGGACAGCTCCACCAGCTCCGGGTCCTTGCTCACGTCGATGGTGATCGGCGGCTGCTTGGGGTGCCGCAGCACCGAGGAGCGGTACGGCGCGTAGTCGCGGCGCGGCTGGTGCTCGACGGGGGCGCCGTCGGCGAGGCGCTTCTCGTACGCGGCGTGCTCGGCCGCGATCTCCAGGTCGATGTCGGCTTGTGTGAGAGTCATGGGGGTTCCTGGTGCTTCCTTCAGCGTTCGAGGACGAGGGCGAGGCCCTGGCCGACACCGATGCAGAGGGTGGCGACGCCGACTCCGCCGCCCTGGCGGGCGAGTTGGTGGGCGACGGTCCCGGCGAGCCGGGCGCCGGACGCGCCGAGCGGGTGGCCGAGGGCGATCGCGCCGCCCCGGGGGTTGAGGATCGCGGGGTCGAACTCGGGCCACTCGGCCACGCAGCCGAGCACCTGAGCGGCGAAGGCCTCGTTCAGCTCAAGAGTTGACAGATCGTCAAATCCCTTGCCCGCCTTGGCCAGGGCTCGGTTGACGGCTTCGACGGGGGCGAGGCCGAAGTACTGCGGGTCGATCGCGGAGACGCCGGTCGCCGAGACGCGGGCCAGGGGTTCGCGGCCGGTCGCCTTCAGCCCCTCCTCGTCGACCAGGAGCAGGGCGGCGGCGCCGTCGTTGAGGGGGGAGGCGTTGCCCGCGGTGACCGTTCCGTTCTCGGTGCGGAAGGACGGCTTGAGCTTGGCCATCGCCGCCAGAGAGCCGTCCGGTCGTACGCTCTCGTCGGCGCCGAAGACGACCGGGTCGCCCTTGCGCTGCGGGATCGTCACCGGCGCGAGCTCGGCGTCGAACAGGCCCGTCTGCTGAGCGGCGGCCGCCTTGCGGTGGCTGTTGAGGGCGAACTCGTCCTGCTGCTCGCGGCTGATCTTGTGCTTGTCGGCGATCAGTTCCGCGGACTCGCCGAGCGGGATCGTCCACTGCGGGTCCATCCTCGGGTTGACCATGCGCCAGCCCAGCGTGGTCGAGTACAGCTCGGCGTGCCCGGCGGGGAAGGGCCTGTCGTTCTTGGGCAGCACGTAGGGGGCCCGGGTCATGGACTCCACCCCGCCCGCGAGCGCGATGTGGGCGTCGCCGACCGCGATGGCGCGCGCGGCCTGGATGACCGCCTCCAGGCCGGAGGCGCACAGCCGGTTGACGGTCACGCCCGGCACGGAGGTGGGCAGCCCGGCGAGCAGGGCGGCCATCCGGCCCACGTTGCGGTTCTCCTCACCGGCGCCGTTGGCGTTGCCGAAGTACACGTCCTCGATCCGGGACGGGTCCAACTTCGGTGTACGCGCCAGGAGTTCGCGAATCGCGTGAGCGGCCAAGTCGTCCGGGCGCACGCTCGACAGGGCGCCGTTGTAACGGCCGATCGGCGTGCGCACGGCATCGACGATGTAGACGTCCTTCACTGCAGGTCCTCCGCAACGGTCAGCTTGGCGTCGGTCTTGGCGATGATGTCCTCGATGCTCACGCCCGGCGCGCACTCCACCAGGAGCAGCCCGTCGGCGGTGACGTCGAGGACGCCGAGGTCGGTGATGATCCGGTTGACGCAGGCCTGGCCCGTCAGCGGCAGGGCGCACTCCTGAAGGATCTTCGGGCTGCCGTCCTTGGCGGTGTGCGTCATCACCACGATGACGGTGCGGGCGCCGTGCACCAGGTCCATCGCCCCGCCGATGCCGGTGATCAGCTTGCCGGGGATGGCCCAGTTGGCGAGGTCCCCGGCCGCGGAGACCTGCATGGCACCCAGGACGGCGACGTCGATGTGCCCGCCGCGGATCATCCCGAAGGAGAGCGCCGAGTCGAAGAAGGAGGCGCCCGGCAGGACGGTGACGGTCTCCTTGCCCGCGTTGATCAGGTCCGGGTCGACCTGTTCGTCGGTGGGATAGGGGCCGGTGCCCAGGATGCCGTTCTCCGACTCCAGGATCACCTCGACGTCGTCGGGGAGGTAGTTGGGGATCAGCGTCGGCAGACCGATGCCGAGGTTGACGTACTGCCCGTCCTGGAGCTCTCGCGCGGCGCGCGCCGCCATCTCCTCGCGTGTCCAGGCCATCAGGCACCCACCGTCCCTTGTCCCGCAGGCGCGGAAACCGTGCGCCGTTCGATCATCTTCGCGCCTGCCTGCTCCGCTGTGAGCGCGACCACCCGCTGCACGAAGATTCCCGGCAGGTGCACCGCGTCCGGGTCGATCTCCCCGGGCTCCACGAGCTCCTCGACCTCCGCGATCGTCACGCGCCCGGCCATCGCGGCGAGGGGGTTGAAGTTGCGGGAGGACTTGTTGAAGACCAGGTTGCCGTGCCGGTCGCCCTTCCAGGCGCGTACCAGCGCGAAGTCGGTGCGGATACCGCGCTCCAGCACGTACGCGGTGCCGTCGAACTCCCGCACCTCCTTGGGCGGCGACGCCACCGCGACCCCGCCGGAGCCGTCGTAGCGCCACGGCAGCCCGCCGTCGGCGACCTGGGTGCCCACTCCGGCCGGGGTGTAGAAGGCCGGGATCCCGGCCCCGCCCGCGCGCAGCCGTTCGGCCAGCGTGCCCTGGGGGATCATCTCGACTTCCAGCTCCCCGGCCAGGTACTGCCGGGCGAACTCCTTGTTCGCGCCGATGTAGGAGCCGGTCACCCGGGCGATCCGCCCCGCCGCCAGCAGCACCGCGAGACCGGACTCCATCGCCCCGCAGTTGTTGGAGACCACGCCCAGACCGGAGATTCCCCGCTCGTACAGAGCCTGGATCAGCACGTTCGGCACACCGCTCAGTCCGAACCCGCCCACGGCGAGCGTCGCACCGTCCGGCACATCGGCCACGGCCTCAACGGCTGTGGCGACCACCTTGTCCATCCGTGAAGCCCCATCTCTACCGAGCGTCCAGCACCGCATTTAGTCAGGGCACTGATTATTTGTCCGAGGTTTCAAACACGCTGCCACCGGATCTCCTGGCAGTCAAGACCCCGAATGAATGTGCAGGTGAGAGTCTCCGTGCCACGTAGGAGACAGGGTGAGGTGCATCCTTGTATCGTTCAGTACACCAACGAATCAGTACACCGACGAAACGAACCCGACGCGCGGCGAGGTGCGGCGCGTACCCGGAGCTGAGGAGCGCACATGGCCGCGGTGGACCTGTCCACGCACCCCGGGCACCTGGCCCGGCGGCTGCAGCAGGCGCACTACCTGCTCTGGAACGCGATGGTGTCGGAGGAGATCACGTCACCGCAGTTCGCGGTCCTGAACGCGCTCGTCGCGGAGCCGGGCCTCGACCAGCGGACCGTGGGGGAGCGGGTGGGCCTGGACCGGTCGACCATCGCCGAGGTGATCAGCAGGCTCGGCCGTCGAGGGCTGCTCGACAAGGTGCGCGACCCGCAGGACGGCCGCCGCTTCCTGCTCCGCCTGACGGACGAGGGGACGCGTACGCACCGCAAGCTCACCGTGCGTACGGCCCGGATGAACCAGGTCTTCCTGGCCCCGCTCTCCGCGGAGGAGCAGGGCGTCTTCTTCGATCTCATCCAGCGCGTCTCCGACGCAGCCGAGGGGCTCCGCAACCCCGCTCCCGCGGATCCCCTCGTCACCCAGCGCTGACCTCGCGTGCCGCTTCCCGCCTTCTCCTGGTTCACGCCTTCGCGAAGATCACCCACACCTGGCCCTTCGCGAAGTTCATCGGCGCTCCGTCCGCCGTCGTGAACTCGGTGCCGCCCGTGGCCGTCGCGCGCTTCCAGCCGACGTCGAAAACCTGTCCGTCGCGCAGCACCTCGGCCTTCCCCGCACCCACGGTCTCCGTGTACGGCGTGTTGTTGCCCAGGTAGTCGTGGAACTTCGACGCGCGCACCTTCACGTGCTGCACCACCACGGTCGCGGGAGCCACCCGCTGCCCCGACGTCAGGACCGTCGGCGTCCCGTCCATCGACACCAGCCAGCGCGACCGGCTCGTGGACCAGGTGAAGGTGAAGCGGGCCGAGGGGAAGCGGACCGTGCGCTCGCTCTCCGGGCTGCCACCAGCGGGAGCCGCACCGTAGTGGAACCCCGTCGTCAGGGCCCCGGAGCCTGCCGCGGTCCCCACCAGCTGCTGGGGGTGGAGATAGAGATTGTGCGGAGCGGGCTTGTCCGCGCCCCGGTAGAAGCCGTCGGTCCCGCTGTCCGCCGGCCGCGCGTGCAGCGGCGCCTTGTCGATCAGTGGCAGGAGCTTGTGCTGCGCCCCGGAGAACGCCAGCGTCGGGTCGTCGAACTGGCGCAATAGCTCCAGATCGGACTCGCGGGCACTGCGCACCGGCCCGACGGACTTCGGCAGCTGGGTCGCGTACACCGCCATCAGCCGGCTCAGACCGCCTTCGACCTGCTCCGCGTACACGATGTCGGCCGCGTCCAGACCCGTCTGGGGGCGGGCCGCACTCACGTTGTCGATCTTCACCGCGAGGACCGAACCGCCGCTCGGCGCCGTCCTGTTGTCCTGCCCCGTGCCCTCGCTCTCCCCCTGGCCCTGTCCCCGGCCGCGCCCGTCGTCGACTCCGCCACCACGCACGGTGCAGCCCGTACTCAACGAGCCCACCACCGCCGCGGTCAGCAGCGCTGCCGTCATCGCACTACGCCGCACCCGCGCCACCTGTCTCATGGCCACCCTGCCACCCTGTCCTGTGTCGTTCATTGTGCGCTTATACGCTCTTTGATGGCCATACCCGATCGGTTCTGATTGTGCGCGGTGGGTAGGCCGATCGGCTCAGCGCGACCATGCGGCAGGGGTGGGAGTGGGGCGGAAGCGATCAGTCCTGCGGGCCGAAGACCTCCGCGAGGTCGTATCCGACCGGCTCCTCGAGCTGGCTGTAGGTGCAGCTCTCGGCCGTACGGTCGGGGCGCCAGCGGCGGAAGCGGGCCGTGTGGCGGAAGCGGACGCCGTTCTCCATGTGGTCGTACGCCACCTCGGCCACCAGCTCGGGCCGCAGCGGCACCCAGGAGAAGTCCTTCTTGGTGGACCACCGGCTGGGCGCCCCCGGCAGCCGCGCCGTCTCGTGCGCGGCCTCATCCGACCAGGCGGCCCACGGATGCAGGCCGACATCCTCCAGCCGCAGCGGCTCCAGCTCCTCCACCAGCTCCGCGCGCCGCTTCATCGGGAACGCGGCGCTCACCCCCACGTGCTGAAGGGTGCCTTCGGCGTCGTAGAGGCCGAGCAGCAGGGAGCCGACGACGGGCCCGCTCTTGTGGAGGCGGTAGCCGGCGACGACCACGTCCGCCGTGCGCTCGTGCTTGATCTTGAACATGGCGCGTTCGTCCTGGCGGTAGCGCAGGGTCAGCGGCTTGGCGACGACCCCGTCGAGGCCCGCCCCCTCGTACTGATCGAACCACCGCTCGGCCACCTCGCGGTCCGTCGTCGCGGGCGCCAGGTGGACCGGCGCCATCACCCCCGACAGAGCCATCACCAGCAGGGCGCGCCGGTCGCCCAGCGGGACGTCGAGCAGGGACTCGTCGGCCAGCGCCAGCAGGTCGAAGGCCACGAACGAGGCCGGGTTCCTCTCGGCCAGCATCCGCACCCGTGAGTCCGCCGGGTGGATGCGCTCGGTGAGCGCGTCGAAGTCGAGCCGGCCCTCCCGGGCGATCACGATCTCCCCGTCCATCACGCAGCGCCCCGGCAGCCGCTCCTTCAGCGCGGCCACGAGCTCAGGAAAATACCTGGTCAGCGTCTTGCCGGTACGGCTGCCGAGCTCGACCTCGTCCCCGTCGCGGAACACGATCGCCCGGAACCCGTCCCACTTCGCCTCGTACTGCATGTCCGGCGGGATCTTCGCCACGGACTTGGCGAGCATCGGCTTCACGGGCGGCATCACCGGCAGATCCATGGTCCGATTCTGCTGCGGTTCGCAGAATTTTGCCCGGTATGCGATGTATGAGCGATACGCCTACCGTGGCTCGCATGGGCGATGCGGTGGAACTGGAGACGGCCGGCAGGACGGTACGGCTGTCCAGTCCGGACAAGATCTTCTTTCCGGAGCGCGGCTTCACGAAGCTGGACCTCGCCCAGTACTACCTGGCGGTCGGCGACGGCATCCTGCGCGCGCTGCGCAACCGCCCCACCACCCTGGAGCGCTACCCGGACGGCGTGGCCGGCGAGTCCTTCTTCCAGAAGCGGGCGCCGAAGAACATGCCCGACTGGATCCCGACCGCTCACATCACCTTCCCCAGCGGCCGCAGCGCCGACGAGATGTGCCCCACCGAGCCCGCCGCCGTCCTGTGGGCCGCCCAGTTCGGCACACTCACCTTCCACCCGTGGCCGGTACGCCGCGACGACGTCGACAGCCCCGACGAACTCCGTATCGACCTCGACCCGCAGCCCGGCACGGACTACACCGACGCCGTCCGCGCCGCCCATGAACTGCGCGAAGTCCTCCACGAGTACGGCGGCCTGCGCGGCTGGCCCAAGACGTCCGGCGGCCGCGGCCTGCACGTCTTCGTGCCGATCGAACCGCGTTGGACCTTCACCCAGGTACGCCGGGCCGCGATCGCCGTCGGGCGCGAACTGGAGCGCCGGATGCCCGACCAGGTGACCACGCACTGGTGGAAGGAGGAACGCGGCGAGAAGATCTTCGTCGACTACAACCAGACCGCCCGCGACCGCACCATCGCCTCCGCCTACTCCGTGCGCCCCCGGCCGCACGCCCCCGTCTCCGCCCCGCTGAGCTGGGACGAGGTGGAGGACGCCAGGCCCCGGGACTTCGACCTGGCGACCATGCCCGCACGCTTCGCCGAACTCGGCGACGTGCACGCCGACATGGACGACCACGCCTTCTCCCTGGAGGCGCTGCTCGAACTCGCCAGCCGGGACGAGCACGACCACGGCCTGGGCGACCTGCCGTACCCGCCCGAGTACCCGAAGATGCCGGGCGAGCCGAAACGGGTGCAGCCGAGCCGGGCCAGGCACACGGACCAGTAGGAGCCCCGGGCTCGGCCGGGACCCGGCGCGACCGTGCCGGGCACGAGGTGCCGCACGGTCCGCGCAACACGATTTCGGCGAGGCGGACTTCGCGCCGGGAGCGCTCTCACCGCACGCAGGACGGCGGCTATCCTGATCCACAACCGCCACCCGCTGAGGAGCCCCGAGGTGACCGAGTCGACGACAGAGCCGCGCCCCACGCTGGAGGCGGTGGCCGCGCGGGCCGGGGTCTCCCGGGCCACCGTGTCGCGGGTCGTCAACGGGGGCGACGGGGTGCGCGAGCCCCTCGTGGAGCGCGTCAGAAGAGCCGTCGAAGAACTCGGATACGTGCCCAACCAGGCCGCGCGCAGCCTGGTCACCCGGCGCCACGACGCCGTGGCCGTGGTGATCGCCGAACCGGAACCCCGGGTCTTCGCCGACCCCTTCTTCGCACTCCAACTCCGGGGAATCAGCAAGGAGTTGACCGCTCATGACTCACAGCTGGTGCTGCTGCTCACGGAGGGGCGCGACGACTACGCACGCGTGGGCCGCTATCTCGCCGGCGGACACGTGGACGGAGCGCTCGTCTTCTCGCTCCACCTCGACGACCCGCTGCCGGGCCTGATCCACGGCGCCGGTGTGCCCACCGTGTTCGGCGGGCGGCCGGGCTGGGGCGAGGGCATGCGCGGCGCGGTGTACGTGGACAGCGACAACCGGGGTGGCGCCCGCGACGCCGTACGCCATCTCGTCGAACTCGGCCGGACGCGCATCGCCCACATCACCGGCCCCCTCGACCAGACCTCGGCCGTCGACCGGCTCGACGGGTTCCGGGACGTGATGGTCGACGCCGACCCGCGGCTCGTCGTCCAGGGCGACTTCACGCCCACGGGCGGCGAGCGGGCGATGCGGGAGCTGCTCGAAAACTGCCCGGACGTGGACGCCGTCTTCGCCGCGAACGATCTGACGGCCTCCGGCGCCCTGCGCGTCCTGCGTGACCAGGGGCGGCGCGTGCCCGACGACGTCGCCGTGATCGGCTTCGACGACATGCTGCCGGTCGCCGAGCAGACCGACCCACCGCTCACGACGGTCCGTCAGGACATAGAGGAAATGGGCAAGTTGATGGCCCGTCTGCTGCTGCGCGGCCTCGACCGCCGGGCGGTACAGGCGGGCCTGCCCTCCAGTGTCGTGCTGCCGACGACACTCGTACGACGGGCCTCCGCCTAGCCGTCCTCCCGGGCGCCTTCGCCCGGATCCTGTCGACGCGCTCCCGTCAGTCCTGGTGCGGGCCCAACTCGGTCAGAACTGTGCCTAGTTGGGCTGCGGTGAGCGGGGGTTGCGGCAGCTTCGACATGGCAGGGGAGGGGCGCAGTCCGTCGAGGAAGAGGGCGAGTGGGCGGCGCCACGCGTCGGGGTCCGCGACGGTGAGCGCCGGGACGGTGCGGCCGAGCGCGGCCAGCGCGAGAAGCAGGTCCTCGGTGGTGACGTCGGCGCGCACGGTGCCCTGGTCGCGTCCGCGGCGCAGGAGTACGTCCACGGTCTCCCGGTTGTGGGCGTGGACGGCCTCCAGCGAGGCGACGCCCTCCAGATGTGTGGTCATCAGGTCGTTCGTGCCGCGGTCCGCGGCCAGCCCGGCGAAGACGGCTTCCAGGTAACCCAGCAGACCCGTCCAGCCGTCCTCGACGGTCCGGGCCTGCTCCCCGGCGGCCATGGTCCCGGTCAGTGCGTCCTGGAAGACCTCGTCCACGAGCGCGGCACGGGTGGGAAAGTTCCGGTACAGCGTGGCGTTTCCCACCCCGGCCCGCCGGGCGATCACGTCGAGCGGCGCGTCGAGCCCCTGCTCGGCGAAGACGGCACGGGCCGCCGCGACGAGCAGGTCACGGTTGCGCTGTGCGTCGCGCCGCCGTACCGGCTCCGGCCCGTTTACGCCAGCCGTCATGTGCTCACCCCTCGACCTTGACAGTAGTGGGGGCTTGTCCCCGGTACTGCCGCTGATGCTATCGCCGATCGGGGCGGGTCGGATGCCGTGCTCGGCCGCCTGACGCCGGGCACCAGGTGCCAGGTGTCGCCTCCCGGGCACCAGGCCCGGGCGTCCGGAGGCTCAGCCGGCGCTCACGCCCCGACGGTCACCGTGAACCGTCGCGGGTTGCCGTCGTGGGCCGCGCCCGACACGTCCGGCTGGCCGTCGGGGCGTACGTCGTCGTACGGGAAGGCGTACCCGATGGGCGAGTTGGCGTGGACGACTCGGGCCCAGTGGTTGGTGGTGGCGCCCTGGTAGTAGTCGGCGGTGCTCGTGCCGTTCGGCTGGGAGGGGTGGGTGAGCATGATCGAGCGGTTGAAGCCGGCGGCGAGCCGGGCGAGCAGGCCCTTCTTGTCGTCGGGGTCGCCGGGGTTGTTGGCGAACGGGCCGTGGTTGCAGGTGAAGATGTCCTTCGAGGTCGGCTTGGTGAAGGTGTGCCCGCCGGTGAAGGTGAGTGTGTCGCCGCTGACCCGGCCGGTGAACACGCCACGGCCGCCCTGGAGGTCGATCCGCAGGTCGGTGCTCCGGTACTTCGCCCACACCTGGTCGATGTAGCTGTCCCAGACGGACCGGAAGGGCATCTGGTCGGGCCGGTCGAAGTAGGGGGCCATCAGGTTCTGCGGGGAGATGACGCGCAGCACCTTGCCGTCGGAGCCCCGGATGACGAGCTTGTCCCACGGCTGGCCGTCCTTGGCGGCCTGTGCCGTGAGGCCCGAGGCGATCTTGTCCAGGGCGCCGTTGGGCAGCGGGGCGACGGTGTGCGTGGCGTCGCCCTCCAGGGTCAGACCGATCGGCAGGGCGGTCACCAGGTCGACGTAGCTGATGTTCGCGTACAACTGATCGCTGTTGAAGGTGAACTCGCAGAACGACCACGTCCTGCCGTAGTTGGCGTCGGCGGCCGTGGCGAAGGCCGGCTCCACCAGGGCGGGGCCGGGGTTGAGGAAGAAGGAGAGGGTGTTGTCGCGCACGAAGTAGATCCGGGCGCCGTACATCTGAGGGAGTGTCAGTACCTTGGGTGCCGAGCCTGCGGCGCCGAGCGGGATGGAACAGTCGACGGGCAGCGGTGTCTGTGGGGCCGACGGCGAGCTCGGCCGGTAGACGCTGCCGTCGGCCCGCAGCAGGATCCAGTTGCCGGTGGCCTGCTCGTGCCCGGTGACGTACGCCCGGACGGTGCCCGGCAACGAGGCGTTGCGCAGGGCGAGTTGGCAGGTAGCGGGTGCGGCCTTGGCGCTGGGGCTGAGAGCGCTGCCCCATACGGGGTAGGTGGCAGCGGTCGTGGCTGCGGCGGCTCCGGTCAGGAACAGGCGGCGTGATATCACGGCAGACCTCCTGGATGTGGGGGGAGGCAGGGGAGAACCATGGCCCTGTGGGGAAGGCCGGTCCCTGCGGTCCACCACTGTTCCCAGGGGGAGTTGCACCGTCAAGGGTTATGACTGAGAGCGCTCTCGAAAACTCCTCGCGTTCAGAAGGTGAAGGCTGGGTGGGGTGCTGAGGAAGCGAGTCGGAGGGGGCGGCGGACCGGCCGGATCCTGAAACGGCGGACCGGCCGGATCCTGAAACGGCGGACCGGCCGGATCCTGAAACGGCGGACCGGCCGGACCCTGGGACGGCTGACCGGCCCCCGACCCGGGGACAGCGGCACGGCCCGGCCCTGGAACAGCGGATGGACCCCGCCCCCGGAACAGCGCAACGGCCGGACCCCGACGCGGCGGGGCCCGGCCGATGTCCGGCTCAGCCCTGCTGTGACGCGCTCTTGATCACGGCGAACCTGGCCCCGTACGGGTCGGCGAGCCTCGCCATCCGGCCGACGCCCTCCATGTCCGTGGCGGGCACGAGGACCGCGCCGCCCGACTCCTGGGCCTTGGCGACCGCGGCGTCCGTGTCCTCGACCTCGAAGTACGGCAGCCAGTACGCACCGGAGTCCGCCTCGGCCGGGTCGTCGGCGAGCGGGACGAAGCCGCCGAACATGTCCTCCTCCTCGGCTCCCGCCGGGTTCACACAGGTGTAGGTGCCACCCGGGAAGGGTGCGGCCGAGGTGCCCCAGCCGAACACGGAGTCGTAGAACGCGGCAGCCGAGGCGATGTCCGGTGTGTACAGCTCGACCCAGCACAGCGAGCCCGGATCACCCGCCACCTCGATGCCCTTGGTCTGGCCGGGCTGCCAGAGACCGAAGTGCGCGCCCGCCCGGTCCGCGAGAATCGCCATGTGCCCCTGGCCCATCACGTCCATGGGCTGCATGAGAACGGAGCCCCTGGCCTGCTCGGCCGCCTTCGCCGTGGCCTCCGCGTCGGGGGTCTGGAAGTACACGGTCCAGGACGGCGGGCCCTGTTCCGGCGTGGTCTGCATGCCGCCCGCCGCGGTCTTTCCGGCGAGCTGGAAGAAGCCGTAACCGCCGGCGTCCGGTCCCGCCGACTGGAACTGCCAGCCGAAGAGGCCGCCGTAGAAGGAGATGGCGCCGTCGATGTCGGACGTGCCGACATCGATCCAGTTAGGGGCGCCGGTGACAAAACGGGTGGTGAGCATCATTGCCCTCCTTTGAGGGGTCCCGTTGCCTGCTCTGCCGAGTCTTGCACCGCCCACTGACAATCGCTGCCGCAGCGCGGCCGCCCGCCGCAGTGACGGACGCCGTCACCTCACGTGACCAGTCGGATCCACCAAGTCCTCGCGCGCCTCGCGCGCCGCCGTGCGCTCCGGTGCGCGGCGGGCAACCATCTGAGGGCGGGGTGAGGCTTCGGTACACGGCGTTGATCCGGCGTTGATCGAACGTTTTTCGCCGCACGGCACGATCTCGCCCATGCACATCGAAACGATCACCCCGCCGGACGTCGCCTGGCACGAGCAGGCGCTGTGCGCACAGACGGGGGCCGAGTTCTTCTTCCCCGAGCCGGGCAGCTCCGTACGCGAGGCGAAGCGCATCTGCGGTATGTGCCAGATGCGTTCGGCGTGCCTGGAGTACGCCCTCAACAACGACGAGCGCTTCGGAGTCTGGGGCGGCCTCTCCGAAAAGGAACGGCTGAGCCTGCGGCGCACGCAGGACTGAGCGGGCGGCCGCCGCTTCACTGGTCTGCCGTGCCTGCCGTGCCTGCCGGTCCTGCCGTACCCGCCGTACCCGCCGTACCGGCGTGGCCGGTAAATCGGTGGGCGTCCAAATGGGCGTGTGGCTAAGATTCTGCCGGCACATCCGGACGTAGAGCAGAGGCAGACTCGCCGCCCTCTCAAGGCGGTCACGCCGGTTCGAATCCGGTCGTCCGGACCGTGTCCTACGGGTCAGTCGCGCAGAGGCAGGCGCTCCTTCACCGCATGAAGGCTACGTCGGTTCGAATCCGGCCTGATCCACCGCGAAGCACACAGGGGTGGGACATGGGCGATGGTGACGCGATCACCGAGGAGGAGCTGGCGGCCTTCCACCGTACGGTCGGCAGGCTGCGGGCGTTGCCCGTCGACGACCCGGTACGGCTGCGGGCCGAGCAGGTCGCCGTGTCCTTCGCGCGCGACGGCAGGCTGCGTCGGCGCAAGGCGCGCGGAGCGGAAGTGTCCGCCGCCGACGCGGCCGTGATGGCGACGACCGCGACCGGGGCGCTCGACCGGCGCGAGGACGCACCGCTCACGACCACTGGTCGCGGCCCCGACGCCGGCTCCATCGACGGTCCGGACTCTGGCGCGGGCCTCGGCGCCGGCTCCGACCCCGGCTCGGGCATCGACCCCGGTTCCGGCCTCGCCCCCGATCTTGGCCCTGGTCTCGATCCCAGCCTTGGTTCAGGCCCCGGCCTCGGCGGCGTATTCCGGAAACCGCGCGCCTGCTACGTCTGCAAGACGCCTTACCGACAGGTCGACTCCTTCTACCACCGGCTGTGCCCCGAGTGCGCCGCCGAGAACACGGCCCGGCGGGCGCTCGGCACCGATCTGAGCGGTCGCCGCGCCCTGCTGACCGGCGGCAGGGTCAAGATCGGTTTCCAGCTGGCTCTGATGATGCTGAGGGACGGGGCCGAACTCCTCGTCACCAGCCGGTTCCCGCACGACACCGTGCGCCGGTTCTGGGCCGAGCCGGGCAGCGAGAAGTGGCGCGACCGGCTGACCGTACTCGCCGTCGATCTGCGTGATCCGCGCCAAGTCCTCGGGCTGTGCGAGCAGTTGAGGCATGAGGGGGAGCCGCTCGACATCCTCGTGAACAACGCGGCGCAGACGGTGCGCAGGCCCGTGGAGTCGTACGCCCTGCTGGCTGCGGGGGAGTTGCCCGGACTGCCCGAAGGGGCGCGGGAGGCTCCTGGGTTCACGCCCCTGCGGGCGTTGGGGACCGGTTCGGCGGCGCTCCCCCTGGCCTTGCGGGAGGCCGACGAGGCCGGGCTGCTGCCCGATCCGTCGCCGGACAACTCCTGGTCGGCGAGACTGGGCCAACTCGACCCGGCCGAGGTCCTGGAGACCCAGCTCGTCAACGCCCTGGCCCCGACGCTGCTCTGCGACCGGCTGCTGCCGCTGCTGCTGGCGTCGCCGCATCCGCGCCGCTATGTGGTCAACGTGACGGCGGTCGAGGGCCGTTTCGCCGTGCGCAACAAGATGGCGGGGCACCCGCACACCAATATGGCCAAGGCCGCCCTCAACATGCTCACCCGGACGAGTTCCGCCGAACTGGCCGAGCAGGGCGTGCACATGTGCGCCGTGGACACCGGCTGGATCACCGACGAGAACCCTGCCCCGAAGAAGGCGCGGATGGCGGACGCCGGGTTCCGGACGCCGCTGGACATCGTCGACGGGGCGGCGCGCGTGTACGACCCGATCGTGCGCGGGGAGGCGGGCGCGCCCGTGTCCGGGGTGTTCCTCAAGGACTACCGGGAGGCGGCGTGGTGAGCGGGCGCGAGGAGGCATCGGTGCGAGGCTTTGCCGGAGTGCCTTCCGTCGTACCGCGTCCGGTGGCCGAACTGGCGCCGCTGCTCGACTGGTTGCGCGACGGCCGCCCGGCGGGGGAGCGGCTCGACTTCACGGCCGGCACCGCGCTGCCCGACGGCCGCCTCGACCTGTGCAAGCAGAGCCTGGGTGTCCGGGGCGCGGTACTCGTGGCCGAGGCCATGTCGCAAAGTGCGTCTCCCGTACGGCACTTGCTGCTCGGCACCGATGGGCTCGGCGACGAGGGTGCTGCGGCGGTGGCGGGCGGCACGGCCGCCGAGACGCTCTACCTCGGGTGCAACGGCATCACGGCCGGTGGCGCCTGCCGGATCGCCGACAACCTGCGAGCCTCGCCGAGCGTCGTCACCGGCGTGTGGCTCAAGCGCAATCCGCTGGGCAGTGAGGGAGGACGGGCGGCGGCCGAACTCATCGACGCCGCACGTGCGTTGCGCACGCTCGACCTCGTGCAGACCGGGCTCGACGCGGCGGGCACGGTCGTTCTCGTTGACGCGCTGCTCGCTGCGGCGGACAACGGTCGCCGCGTCGAGCGGCTGTTCATCGGCGGCAACCCGGTGGGTCTGCGGGGCGCGGCCGCGTTGGCCGCCCTGATCGCCGCCGGCGCGGTCGATGAACTGTATGTGTCCGCGGCCCGGTTGGGTGACGCCGGTGCGCAGCACCTCGCCGCCGCCCTGGACCGCGCGCCGTACGGACGGCTGTCTCGGCTCTCGATCGCCAGTAACGGGATTGGGCCCGAGAGCGCCGCCCGGCTGGTGACCGCTGCGACCGCGGCCGGGGTCGCGTTGCTCGACCTGGGCCGGGTGCGGGCCGCCGCCGTGCTCGGGGCGGACGACAACAGCGTCGACCTCGCCGCCGTCGAGGCGATGGCCGATGTACTCGCCGGTGGTGAACACCGCCTCACCCACCTCGTCCTCAGCCACACGGGTCTGCGCAGCCGCGAGGCGCACCGGCTCCTCGACACGGCACCGCGCGCGGTCACGGCCACGCGGTTCGTGCTCGGACAGGGCATCGCGGCGAGCATCAAGCGGCGCCTGGATGCCTGCAGCGCGCACGTTCCCGCGCCACTCGTTCCGGCGGACGTCGCCGCCGTACGCAGCGTCCACCGGACCGCCCCCGCCGAGCCGCCCGACGGGGACGCGTGCGGTGGGACCCATCCGCCTGGCTGAGGCATTACGCTCGGCCGCAAGGGCGGGGCCGTAGCGCAGAGGCAGGCGCGCCGGTCTCCAAAACCGGAACACGCTGGTTCGAATCCAGCCGCTCCGCCCCCTCCCCGCCCGGGAACTGCTGGGGGCGCCCCGGCGGCCGCCGGGAAATCAGTACGCCGTACGGCATCCAGCAGACAGAATCCCTGTATGACCCGCACCTCCGAGCAGCAGCATGCCGAGCAGCACGTCGAAGGGCTGCTGCACGCCCTCGACCCGCTCGCGTACCCCCAGCGCATGCGTGAGCTCGCCCGGCGGGTCAAGGAGACGGCCGCGCTGCGACCGGTGCTGGAGGAGCTCGAAACGCGCGGCCCTTACGAACGCGGGATCGCTGTCGTGGCCGCTTCCGTGGGCCAGGACGTCGAGTGGATCGCGGACCGCCTCGCCGATCCGGACGCCTTCGTGCGCGGACACGCCCAGCGGGTCGCCGAAAGCCTCCATGTGCCCGACGCCGCCTACGAGTCGGCGCTCGACGACGCCCCGGAGGTGATCCGCAGAGAGCTGCTGCGTGCGATCGTCGCCGGACGGCGCATTGCGCTCGCCGAGCGGCTGGTGGACGCGGTGCGGCACGACTGGGGTGACGCGGAGGCGGCGCGGCTGCTGCCCGGATGCACTCCGCAGACGGTCGCCCGGCTGCTTCCCGACCTCTTCCATGCCGTCACCGGCTGGAAGGCGCTCGCCAAGTGGCACCCCGGCCCCCTTCTCGACGTCGCGGAACGGGAGTTGACGGCGCTGCCCGAGGCGTTGCGCGCCACCTGGTGGGCCCGGTACACGCCGGGCGTGGCCGCCACCGCCCGAGCGGAGCCCCTGCGCGTACTCGACCTGCTGGAGCGCTTCGGGCCTCCCACGTTGCCGTACCAACTGCACGACGTGCTGGGGGAGTTCGCGAAGGCCGACCCGAGCGGGCTGCTGAGGCTGCTGCTCACGCTCGCCGGAATCGCCGCGCGCCGCAGAAGGGCCCTGAGCCGCGCCGTGCTGCACAGGCTGGCCCGTTCCGGCGCACCCGAACTCGCCGCGTACGCCGGCGTCCTGGCCGACTGGGGCGGCCTCGACCCGCTCGTGAAGGCCCTGCCGCCCGCTCGGCGCCACGCCTTCTACCGGGCCACGCAGGAAGGCCGCGGAGGCGGACACGTCGTCCTCGACGCGGTCATCCTCGGAGTACTGCCTCGCAGTGCTGTCGCCGAGGAGGCCCGGCGGATGGCCGCCGTCGCGCGCGAACGCGGCGCCACATGGAAGACTCTGCTGCTCGCCGATTCCTTCCTGCCCGTCGCCGAAGTGCGCGAGCGGCTCATCGAGGCCACCCGCCGTCCGGCCGCCGAAGACCGCGCGGACGCCTGGCCCTTCCTCATCCGCAACGCCGCCCGCTCCGGCGACCCGGGGGCCGTCGCCTTCGTACTGGAGGAAATGGGGCGGCTGCGCAACGAGCAGGACCCGGTGCGCTCGGCCGCCCTCGGCGCGCTGTCCGGCGTCCGGGCGGCGTTGTTCACCGAGGACGCCGAGCCGTACCTCGACCGGATCGCCGTGGACGCCGTCGAGGCCCGCGACTCCTCGCCCGACACCCGCCGGCACCTGAGCCGACTCGCCGTCGGCGTGCTGCGCGAGCACGCGGCCGACGGGCGACGGGAGTTGGTGAACTGGGCCCTGCGCACCCTGGTCCGGATCTCCGGCAACACCGGCGGCGCCGACCTCGGCCGACTCGACGCGAAACTGCGCCGCGGCCAGGAACACCAGGTGTACGAGGCCCTGCGCCCCTGGATCGAGGCCGGCGCCGAGAAGTCCGACTACAGTCTCGCCTTCGCGCTCGCCCGCGCGGTGGGGCGCCGCGCCGCCGGCATGCCCGAGCTGCAGGAACTGCTGTGGCAGGCCATCCGTTACGGCAGTGACGGGACCGTGCGCAGCGCGGTCGAACTGTGGCTGGAGGCGCCCGCGGCGCGGGACGAGCGGGTGGCGCGCATCCTCGCACTGGAACCCTCCGCGAGCGCACTGTGGTCCGTCCGCGAGATCGTCACGCGGCGCCGTACCGATCTGCTCGACCTGCTGCTCGCCGAGGCCCCTCCGTACGGGCGCTTTCTGACCAAGGGCACCCCCTGGACCGTGTCGGTGGACCGTGACATCCGGCGTTGGGTACCACGCCAACAGCTCGCGGTGGCACGGCAGTTGACCAAGGAGGCCGAGGACACCGGACTGCCGGCGTACCAGCGGGCCGAGGCCGTCGCACAGGGTGCGCGCATCCCGGGCTGCGGCGCCGATCTCGTACGGCGCTGGACGGATTCCCCGGACGTGGTGCTCGCCGAGGCGGCCCTGGCCGCGCTCGCCCGTACCGACCGGCCCGCCGAGGCGCTGCCCGAACTGCTGGCCCACGCGGGCGGCGAGCGCGCACGGGTCGCGGTGTACGCGGCCACGCAGGCGTCGCGGTATGCCGCACCGTCCCGCCTCGCCGAGCAGCTGCGCGCGGTGCTGTTCGCGTCGGACAGCAAGGTGACCAGCCGCAAGGAGGCCGCCCGGCTGGCCGCGGTGCGGCTTCCGGTACCGCAGGCGGCGGCGCTGCTGACCGAGGCGTACGCGGCGCCGGGCACCCACCGCGACGTCCGCGCCGCCGTCGTGGCCTTCGCGGGCAGCCTGCTCGCCGAGGAATCCGTGTGGAACCTGCTGCACGACGCGGCGGGCGCCGAGCCGGTGCTGCGCGCCGCGATCCTGCGCGTCACCCCCTTCGACCTGCCCGAGCCCCATCGAGAGCGCTACGCCCGCCTGGTGCGCGAGGTGTCCCGCACCGACGACCCGGAGACCGCCGCGCCCGCTTTCGCCGCCCTGGCCCGCTGGGCCCTGTGGTCCCCGCAAGCCGCGACGGTCCTCGCCGAGGCCACCACCGATCTGGACGAACGTACGACATGGCGCGCGGCCGCGGACGGTCTGGTGACCGCGGCCGCCGGTGCACCTCGGGGGGTGGCGGCCCTTGAGTGGGCCCTGAGGACGTTGGCCGAGGCGGAGGCGGCCCCGGCTGCGCACGCCGACGCGCACGCCGATGCCGGCGAGCATCGCGATCGTCCGGCCCGGCAGCGCGTCGACCATCTCGTCGGGGTCCTCGACCAGCGGGCCAGGACGGCTCCTGGAACCATCCGGTCCGCGGCGCTGGCCGCCGCCGAGCTGCTCGCCGGGTACGACGCCTTCGTACCGCAGGCCGCCGCGATCATGGCGTTCCATCTGGACCTGGACGAGGAGCCGCTGCGGCTCGACCGGCTGTCCGCCCTCACCGAAGGCCGCCCGGCGCTCGCCGCCCGGACGGCCCGTGAGCTGGGGGAGCGGTTGCAGCGGCAGCCGCAGGAGGGGGACTCCGAGGCGCTGCTCGACGCGGTGGGGCGGCTCACGGAGCACGGCGGGTACGGCGAGGGGATGCTCGCCGCGGCCGTCACCGAGGCGATCGGCGGCCGCACGGGCTGGACCGCGCCCTGGCGGGAGCGGCTGAGAGCACTGCGCCGCCACCCGGTGGCCGACGTGCGGGACGCGGCGCTGGACCAGGTGACGGCGTACGAGTGAGGTGACCCGGTCAGGGCCCGCGACGGGCCCTGACCTGGGGTGGCCGGGAAGGAAGAGGGTCAGCCGGCGGCGCGCGCGGCCATCCGCGCCTTGCGGGCCGCGAGCTTCTCGTCGAACTTGAGGGCCTCGGCGTCCAGGCCGCCCATGAAGAGACCGAGCTCCTCCTGCGCGTGCAGGCCCTCAGGGCCGAGGCCGTCGATCTCCAGCACCTTGAGGTGGCGCAGCACCGGCTGCAGCACGTCGTCGTGGTGGATGCGCATGTTGTAGACCTCGCCGATGGCCATCTGTGCGGCGGCGCGCTCGAAGCCGGGCATGCCGTGGCCGGGCATCCGGAAGTTCACGACGACGTCGCGCACGGCCTGCATGGTGAGGTCGGGGGCCAGCTCGAACGCGGCCTTGAGGAGGTTGCGGTAGAAGACCATGTGCAGGTTCTCGTCGGTCGCGATGCGCGCCAGCATGCGGTCGCAGACCGGGTCGCCCGACTGGTGGCCGGTGTTGCGGTGCGAGACGCGGGTCGCGAGCTCCTGGAAGGCGACGTACGCGACGGAGTGCAGCATCGAGTGGCGGTTGTCCGACTCGAAGCCCTCGCTCATGTGCTGCATACGGAACGCTTCGAGCTGGTCCGGGTCCACGGCGCGCGAGGCGAGCAGGTAGTCGCGCATCACGATGCCGTGCCGGCCCTCCTCCGCGGTCCAGCGGTGCACCCAGGTGCCCCAGGCGCCGTCGCGGCCGAAGAGCGAGGCGATCTCGTGGTGGTAGCTCGGCAGGTTGTCCTCGGTCAGGAGGTTGACCACCAGGGCGATCCGGCCGAGCTCGGTGACCTTGGACTGCTCCTTGCCCCAGGCCTCGCCGTCCTCGAAGATGCCCGGGAAGTTGCGGGCGTCGCTCCACGGCACGTACTCGTGCGGCATCCAGTCCTTGGCCACCTTCAGGTGGCGGTTGAGCTCCGTCTCGACCACTTCCTCCAAGGCGTACAGCAGCCGAGCGTCGGTCCAGGCGGTGGACGGGCTACCGAGGTGCGGGGAGGTGATCGTCACGGGTACTCCAGAGGGGACGTGATTGCCGAACGGGAACACTGAGCGGGATTCGCAACCTACGGCATCGTAGGCTACGTATCCGTAGGTTACGTATCCGTAGGTTAAGGGCGGTGTAAACACTGCTGATCAGTAGGGGTGCCTGCCGGGAACCGGGTATTCGGTGGACCCGCAGGTCGGGGGGTCGAATGGGGCATATCGATCATCCGTTCACCCGTACAGCTCTCTCAGGCGGACAGAGAGACATGTCACACAGCCTTCGAGCTTCTCGAACTCGCTGATGTCCACGAGAACGGGTTCGTGGCCGAGATCCGCGAACAGCTCGGCCGTCTTCGGCGCGCTCGCCGCCATCAGCAGCTTTCCGCCGCCGAGCAGCACCACATGCGCCCCGGACTCCTCCGGCACCGGCAGGAAGCGCGGGAACAGCGAAGGCGTGTCCACGAGCGGTTCGTGCCCGATCACGGTGCCGTCGGGCAGCGCCGTGACCGCCGACTTCAGGTGCAGCACTTTGCTGACGGGTACGGCAACGACCCGCGCCCCGAGCGGTTCGAAGGCCGCCCTGAGCTGTTGGAGCCCGGCCGCGTTGGTGCGCCCGCCGCGGCCCACGTACACGGTGTCGCCGACCTTCAGGATGTCGCCGCCGTCCAGGGTGCCCGGCTCCCAGACCCAGTTCACCGAGCAGCCGAGGCGGGCCACGGCCTCCTCGACCCCGGCGGTCTCGCCGCGCCGGGACTCGGCGCCCGGGCGCGAGATCAGGGCGACGTTGCGGTACACGACGACGGCGTCCTCGACGAACACGGCGTCCGGGCAGTCGTCGGCGGGCTCCACCTCGACGGTGTCCCAGCCGTGCGCACGCAGCGCCTCCGCGTACGCCTCCCACTGCTCGACCGCCAGGTCGACGTCCACCTTCTCGCGCTCGATGTGCGTCACCAGCCCCTCGGCGAGGCGTGGACCGGGACGGCGTATCAGGGCTTTCTGGCTGGGCACGGGCAGGTCTCCAAAACGGCAGGGGGTGTCGGCGCACATCATGCAGCGATGGTGCGCGCCGACAAAAGCCCCCGGGGTCGACGTGGGCCGGCCTCCGTACCCGACGGTAGGCGCTCGCGGTACCGGCCGCTAAGCGGGATACCCGACAGCTTCCGGAGCGATTTCTTTCAGTTCTCCTCCTTCCAGCAGCAGCCACCGCGTGATTCCGATCGACTTCAGGAACGGCACGTCGTGGCCGGCGACGATCAGTGCGCCCTCGTACGACTCCAGAGCCGTGGTGAGCTGCCGGACGCTCGCCATGTCGAGGTTGTTCGTCGGCTCGTCGAGCATCAGCAGCTGCGGTGCGGGCTCGGCGAGCATCAGGGCGGCCAGGGCCGCCCGGAAACGCTCGCCTCCGGAGAGCGTCGCCGCCTGCTGGTCGGCGCGCGCCCCGCGGAACAGGAAGCGGGCCAGCCGCGCCCGGATCCGGTTGTTGGTGGCACCCGGCGCGAAGCGGGCGACGTTCTCGGCGACGGTCAGCTCGTCGTCGAGGACATCGAGCCGCTGCGGCAGAAAGCGCAGCGGCACATGGGCCTGCGCCTCGCCGGACACCGCCGCCAGTTCGCCCGCGACGGTGCGCAGCAGCGTGGTCTTGCCCGCGCCGTTGCGTCCGATCAGCGCGATCCGCTCCGGCCCGCGCAGCTCGAAGATCCCGTTCACGCGCGCCCCGTACAGCAACTCCAGTTGCTGGAGTGTGAGTACGGTGCGGCCGGGCGGTACGGCCGTGTACGGCAGCTCGATACGGACCTCGTCGTCGTCCCGTACGGCGTCCACCGCCTCGTCGAGCCGTTCCTTGGCCTCGGTGAGCTTCTCCTCGTGCATGATGCGGTGTTTGCCCGCGGACTCCTGGGCGGCACGTTTGCGCGCGCCCATCACGATCTTCGGTTCGCGCTTCTGGTCCCACATCTTCTGGCCGTACCGCTTGCGGCGGGCCAACTTCATGTGTGCCTCCGACAGTTCGCGCTTCTGCTTCTTCAGGTCGGACTCGGCGACGCGCACCATGCGCTCCGCCGCCTCCTGCTCGGTGGCGAGCGCCTCCTCGTACGCGGAGAAGGTGCCGCCGTACCAGGTGATCTCTCCGGAACGCAGATCGGCGATCTGGTCGACCAGGTCGAGGAGTTCGCGGTCGTGGCTGACCACGACCATGACCCCGGACCAGGCCTGGACGGCGGCGTACAGCCGTCGCCGCGCATACAGGTCCAGGTTGTTGGTCGGCTCGTCGAGGAGCAGGACGTCGGGTCGGCGCAGCAGCAGCGCGGCCAGCCGCAGCAGTACCGACTCGCCACCGGAGACCTCCCCGATGGTGCGGTCCAACTCGATGTGACCGAGGCCGAGTTCACCGAGCGTCGCGAGCGCGCGCTCCTCTACGTCCCAGTCGTCGCCGACGGCCTCGAAGTGCTCCTCGGCGACGTCACCCGCCTCGATGGCGTGCAGCGCGGCGCGGACGGCGGCGATGCCGAGCGCCTCGTCGACGCGCAGGCCGGTGTCCAGCGTGACGCTCTGCGGCAGGTAGCCGACCTCGCCCGCGACACGGATCGCGCCGTCCGCCGGGGTGAGTTCCCCGGCGATCAGCTTCAAGAGGGTTGATTTCCCTGATCCGTTGACGCCGACGAGCCCGGTCCTGCCGGGGCCGAAGGCGACTTGGAGATCGTCGAAGACGACCGTTCCGTCCGGCCAGGCGAAGGACAGGGACGTGCAGGCGATGGAGATGGGGAAGGTTGACATGAGTGCCTCGCGGTTGCTAGGTGGGGTCGGGGGCAACGCGTTCGGGACACCGCGGGGCGACGACGGTCCAGTACCGGCGGGCAGCAGAAAGGCCCTGTTCCGGAGGACGGCTCGAATGCCGAGGTCGCACGCTGCGCACACGGGCGCCCATGAAGGGGGCTGCGTTGTGTGACGCGGTGTCTCAAGACCTCAGACGAGCAACGTCCTTCTCCAATCGACGGCAACAGGACCGTCAACCAAAGTAGGAACAGTCCGGGATGCTGTCAACGCATTAAATGCCGCAGCCCACCGAGAGCGCCGAACGCTCGGGGGTTCACATACATGTCGGATTCTCGCCAGCCACCGAGCGTGCCCCCTGGTTGGCTCGGGCCCATGACGAACCTGCAGGCGAATGAGAACGCGAACCCCACCCCGCACCCGCTGCACGAATCCGCCGTGGCCTTCCGCGCGCTGCACGTCCCGGGCCGTCCGCTCGTCCTCCCGAACGCCTGGGACACCGCCAGTGCCCGGATCATCGAGGAGGCGGGCGCCGCCGCGGTGGCGACCACCAGCGCGGGCCTCGCCTGGGACCTGGGCGCGGCGGACATGGACCGGCTCGACCGGGACAGCGCGCTCGGTGCCGTCGAGCGGATCGCCGCAGCCGTCCGCGTGCCCGTCAGCGCGGATGTCGAGAGCGGCTACGCCGCCGACGCCGAGGGTGTGGGGGACACGATCCGCGCCGTCCTCGCGGCCGGCGCGGTGGGCGTGAACATCGAGGACGCCCTCTACGGCGCAGAGGCGCCCCTTCGCCCGGTCGCCGAGCAGGCCGAACGGATCGCCGCGGCCCGTGCCGCGGCCGACGCGGCCGGAGTGCCCTTGTTCGTCAACGCCCGCATCGACACGTATCTGAGGGGTGCCGGAAAAGTCGAGGAGACCCTGGAGCGGGCCGCCGCCTTCCTTGCCGCCGGTGCCGACGGGATCTTCGTCCCCGGGGCCGTCGACCCGGAGGTGGTGAAGTCCCTCGTCGAGGGCGTCGAGGGCCCGCTGAACGTGATGGTGGGCCCCGGTGCGCCGTCCGTCGCCGAGCTCGCCGCCCTCGGAGTCGCCCGGATCAGCGCGGGTGCCGGACTCGCGCAGGCCGCGCACGCCGTGGTCCGCCGCGCCGCGCGGGAGCTGCTGGGCGAGGGGACGTACGGGCCGCTGGCCGGAGGCCTCGACTACGCCGAGCTCAACGGGCTGCTGGGAGGCGTTCGTTAGCGCTCGCCAACGGAACCCGTTTCCCGTCCGGGTGACCTGAGCCCGCCGTAGGCGCAATCAAGCCAACGTCGGCACCGCTCAGCACGCGTCCCGCATCAGTTCCGCGAGGTCGTGGTCGAGGTCGACATGGAGGTGCTCCAGCCCGAGGGGAACCAGCTCCGTCGTGCGCTCGAGGAAGCCGCGCAGTTCGCCGGAGCGGACGTGCACGACAGCGGTCCCCTCGGGCGCGTGGAACTCCAGGACGGTGCGGTCGTAGCCGTAGGGCCGCACGCGTACGTCGCCGTATCCCGCCTGGTCCTCCATTCCGCACACGAGCAGCTCACGCGCGAACGTCCAGCACACCTCGACGCCCTCCAGCGTGGCCGGGGCGGGGAAGGTCATACGGATGGCGAAGGGGTCGCGCCGGTCGTAGTGGAGCGTTGCGGGAATGCTCGGCATCCGCGGCGCGGCGGCGACGAGGCGGGCCTCTACGGGCTGCTCGATGACGGTGGACAACGCCTTGCTCCCTTGTGTGACGGCTGGAAGTACTCCGGGCGGACGAGGACGGGCACTTGGAGAGACGATGGATTCGGCCAATGCGTGCACCAGGGACCCGAGTGACCTCTGTCACCGAATCCATTCACTGAGGTGATCCACCTCTCGTCCGCGCTCCCACGGACATCGGAGAGGACACCGGACGGGGGCTCCGGGGTTCCCGCCAAGGGCATCTGGACGACATCGGGTCCGTGGACTAGCTTCGCCCGCCATGAGGGGCATGGGGAAGACGCGACGCATGAGACGTACGAGTCGGACGACGACGGTGGGGGCATGCGCGGTCGCGCTGGCCGCCGTACTGGCCGCGCCCGCACAGGCACATGAAGCGGACAGTGCGCAGGCGAGCCAGGCGGAGAAGCGGGTGCCGCACTGGGAACTCAAGGACAGCGGCACCGACGTACGGTTCCGCGGGCTCTCGGCGGTCGCCCGGGACACCGCCTGGGTGGCCGGCTCCAAGGGCACCGTGCTGCGCACCACCGACGGCGGCGCGCACTGGCGAAACGTCTCGCCACCCGGCGCCGCGGACCTGGAGTTCCGCGACATCGAGGCGTTCGACGCGCGGCGCGCCGTGGCCCTGTCCATCGGCGAGGGCGAGGCCTCGCGGGTCTTTCGCACCGACGACGGCGGCGCGACCTGGACCGAGTCCTTCCGCAACACCGACGAGAAGGCCTTCTACGATTGCCTCACCTTCTTCGACCGCCGCCACGGCCTGGCGATGAGCGACCCGGTGGACGGAAAGTTCCGCATCCTGTCGACCAGTGACGGCGGCCGCTCCTGGACGGTGCTGCCCAGTGCAGGGATGCCCGCGGCGCAGGACGGCGAGGCGGGCTTCGCGGCGAGCGGGCAGTGCCTGGTCGCCTCGGGGCCGCGCGACGTGTGGCTCGCCACCGGCGGCGGCGCCCACGCGCGCGTGCTGCACTCCGCCGACCGAGGGCTGACCTGGACAGCCGCCGAGACCCCGGTCCCGGCCGGCGACCCGGCCCGCGGCGTCTTCGCCGTCGCCTTCCGCGACCGTACGCACGGCCTCGCGGTCGGCGGCGACTACCGCGCCGACCAGGCGTCACCCCGGGCCGCAGCCGTCACCCCCGACGGCGGCCGCACCTGGACGCCCGCCGGCCGGCCCCCGCCCGCCTACCGCTCCGGCGTGGCCTGGCTCCCGCACAGCCGCACGGCCGCACTCGCGGTGGGCCCCACCGGCACCGACCTGACCACGGACGGCGGCCGCAGCTGGCAGACGCTGGACACCGGCTCGTACGACACCGTGGACTGCACCCCCGACCTGGCCTGCTGGGCCTCCGGTGAGAAGGGCAGGGTGGCCCGGCTGGAGCGCTGATGATGTTCCCGGCGAAAACGGGTACTCGTGCGTGACCGCACCCCGAAAGGAAGTGACCGGTCATGCCACGCGGTTCGAACGCCAAGCGGGAACGCCAGTACGAGCACATCAAGGAGAGTGCGCGAGACCGGGGCGAGAGCAACAAGCGCGCCGAGGAGATCGCCGCGCGCACCGTCAACAAGGAGCGCGCCCGCTCCGGCGAGTCGAAGAGCGCGAGCAAGACGTCCACCCAGGACATGTCGTCCGGCGAGCGTGGCGGCCGGCGCTCGGGCAAGGGCTCGCAGGGGCCGACGTACGACCAGCTCTACGAAGAGGCCAAGCGGCGCAACATCGACGGCCGCTCGGACATGAACAAGCAGCAGCTGCAGCGCGCCCTCGGCGGCAAGTGATCCGGCGGGCGACCGGGAGGCACCCGGCTCAGGCCAGTGTCTCCCGGTACGCCTCCAGGGCGGGCGCGGTCTTCGCCGCGACGAACTCCGTTATCCGGTACTCGCACACACCGGCGGTGACGAACGGGTCGCCGGCGCTGATCTCCTCGATCCGCGCGCGGCTCTCCGCGACGGCGAGGATCACTCCGCCGTCCCGCGGGTTCTTGCGCCCGGCGGTCAGGAAGACGCCCGCCGCGAAGTGCTCGTCGAGCCAGCCGACATGCGCCTCCAGCACGGCGTCGACGGCCTCCAGCGGTGCGGTGTACGTCAGTTCGAGAAGAAACATGATCGCGAGCGTACTCCGGCGAGAACACGGGCCGGGGCCGGCCCTTACGCTCGTCCTCACCATGACGACCGTAGCGATCCCCGCGGGCTGGCCCGCGACCGAAGAGCAAGCCCGCGCCGTCCAGGACGAGTTGCGGGGGAGGGTGGCGCGCGACGAGCCCGGGCCGCCGCCCGGCACCGGCCATGTGACGGGCGTCGACGTGGCGTACGACGACGAGCGCGACGTCGTCGTGGCCGCGGCGGTCGTGCTGGACGCGGCGAGCCTCGACGTCGTCGCCGAGGCCACCGCCGTCGGGCAGGTCTCCTTCCCGTACGTTCCCGGGCTGCTCGCCTTCCGTGAGATCCCGACCGTCCTGGCCGCCCTCGACGCGCTGCCGTGCCCGCCCGGCCTCGTCGTCTGCGACGGCTACGGCCTGGCCCACCCACGCCGCTTCGGCCTCGCGAGCCACCTCGGCGTGCTCACCGGGCTTCCCACGATCGGGGTCGCCAAGAACCCCTTCACGTTCACCTACGAGGAGCCCGGCACCCCGCGCGGCAGCGCCTCCCCGCTCCTCGCGGGCGACGAGGAGGTAGGCCGCGCCCTGCGCACCCAGCCCGGCATCAAACCGGTGTTCGTCTCCGTGGGCCACCGGGTGAGCCTCGACACCGCCTGCGCGCACACGCTCGCGCTCACTCCCGCATACCGCCTCCCGGAGACCACCCGGCGAGCCGACTCCCTCTGCAGGCGGGCCCTGAAGGAAGCAACTCTCTGAAGGCCGTTGCGAAGGTCCGCTCTGAGTACGAGTGCTGAGTAGGAGTTCTGAGTACGTGTACGGATGTGGGACCCGGCCATGATCGGCAGGCTGTGCCCCATGACAACGCACCGTGCCGCGAAGCCCGCCGCCAGCCCTGTCCAGCCCGTCGAGCGTGCCGTCCTGGCCGCACTGATCCTCGCCGTGATCGCCGGCGTCGCCTGGATCGGCGCGATGGTCTACACGGTCACGGGATGGGCGCAGTAAGGACGTTGTCGAGCGGGCCGCGGATCGGTCAGCGGGTGGCCGCGACCCGGAACGTGATGCCCGCCCCGCGGAGCCGTTCCGTGAGCGCGTCGCCCATCGCCACCGCCGTCGTGACCTGCCCGGCCGTCTCCGGCAGGTCGTCGAAGGCGAGACAGAGCGCGGACTCCGCGAGCATCTTGGCCGTCTCGTCGTAGCCGGGGTCGCCGCCCGCGACCTCCGTGAACACGCGCCGCCCGCCGCCCTCGCCCACGAACCGCACCGAGAACCAGCTCTTCGCACGCCGCTCCGCGCTCGGTCCCTCCCCGGGCCTTACCCGGTCCGACAACCAGCGCCGCGCGGGCGGCAGTTGGGCGGCCGCGAAAATCGCGCCGACGGCCGCGACCCCACCGAGCGCCACGGGCAGGCTCTCGACGGCCGCGTAGTGGCGGTAGCGGAAGTCCGGACCGTACCGCTCCAGTGCCCGCGCCGAACGCTGCACCACCTGCGGGTCGATGGTGGGCAGCGGCAGTGCCCACGCGCCGATCTCCTTGGCGAACCGCGGCGCGCTCGGCGGCGCGGCGGCCCGCCTTCCCATCAGCCGCGGTTCGTGCCGCCTGCGGTCCCGGGCGGCGGAGATCATGTGCCTGCCACGCGCGAACTGGTTGAGCGCGGAGGCGAACGTACCGCCCGAGAACATCGCCTGGGAGCGCACGAATCCGTCGACGGTCAGCGGCACCCCCTCAGGGAGCTGCCGCACCGTGAAGTAGGCGCCGAGGTCATGCGGAATGGAGTCGAAACCGCAGGCGTGCACGATCCGCGCGCCGGTCTCCCGCGCGCGTGCGTCGTGCCGGACGTACATCAGGTCCACGAACTCCGGCTCACCGGTGAGGTCGACGTAGTCGGTGCCGGCGTCCGCGCAGGCGGCGACCAGCTCCTCGCCGTACGTCAGGTACGGCCCGACCGTCGTGGCCACCACGCGCGCGTGGCGGGCGAGTTCACGCAGCGACTCCGCATCGGCCACGTCCGCCCGCAGCACCCCGACCTCGGCGCCGCAGGCGTCGGCCAGCCGCTCGCGCAGCTGCTCCAGCCGGGAGGTGCTGCGCCCGGCGATCGCCCAGCGCAGCCCTTCGGGCGCATGGGCGGCGAGGTACTCCGCGGTGAGCGTCCCGACGAAGCCGGTTGCTCCGAAGAGCACCAGGTCGTACGCGCGATCCGTCGTCTTCAGCCTGCTCATGACACCCCTCAGCCGTGCGCCCCGCGCCGTTGTCGGTGGCTGAGGCTAGCGTGAGGTACGAGCAGCCGGACAACGAGGTCGGAGGTGGCGGTGGCCGAGAACGCGCTGAAGAGGTGGCGGAAGGTGCGCGCCTTCGCGCTCGGCCTGCCGGGCGCCGCCGAGGAGTTCCCCTGGGGCGAGACCGTCGCGAAGGTCAACAAGAGGGTGTTCGTCTTCCTCGGCGTCGACGACGGCAGCCATCCACTCGGCCTCACGGTCAAACTCAAGGATGAGGAGGCGCACGCGCACGCGCTGACCTCGCCCGGAGCCGAGCCCGCCGGATACGGCCTGGGCAAAGCCGGCTGGGTGCGCATACCCCTGGACGGGCACGGGGCCCCGGCCGCGGAGCTGCTCTGCGACTGGGTCGAGGAGAGCTACCGCGTGATCGCGCCGAAGAAGCTGGTCGCGGAGCTGGACGCTCGCTGAAGCACCCCGATTCGCCCCGCTCCGGGCCGGTCTGCCCGGCGTAATTTAACTAAGCGCTTGCTCGTCAAGGCTTGTCTGATGTGGAACACGTTCTTAACATCGCTGATGTCACATCAGTAGTGTCACAGTGCTGGGGGCTCGATGGCAGAAGCAGGGACGCCAAGGCACGGTCCGCTCGCCGGGGTGCGCGTGGTCGAGCTCGCGGGGATCGGCCCCGGCCCGTTCGCCGCCATGATCCTCGCCGACCTCGGTGCGGACGTCGTCCGCGTGGACCGCCCGGGCGGCGCCGGCCTCGCGATCGACCCGGCCTACGACATCACCAACCGCAACAAGCGTTCCGTCGTCGTCGACCTGAAGAGCGAGCACGGCGCGGCCCGCGTCCTCGACCTCGTCGACCGCGCCGACGTCCTCGTCGAGGGCTACCGCCCGGGCGTCGCCGAGCGCCTCGGTGTCGGCCCCGAGGACTGCCACGCCCGCAACCCGAAGCTCGTCTACGGCCGGATGACCGGCTGGGGTCAGCAGGGCCCGCTCGCCCAGCGGGCCGGGCACGACATCGCCTACATCGCGCCGACCGGCACCCTCGGCATGATCGGGAATCCGGGCGAGCCACCCGCGGTCCCCGCCAACCTGGTCGGTGACTATGCGGGCGGCTCGCTGTATCTCGTCGTCGGTGTCCTCGCCGCGCTGCACCACGCGCGCGCGACCGGCACCGGACAGGTCGTCGACGCCGCCATCGTCGACGGAACCGCGCACCTCACCTCGATGATCCACGGCATGCTCGCCGCCGGCGGCTGGCAGGACCGGCGCGGAGCCAACCTCCTCGACGGCGGCTGCCCCTTCTACGGCACCTACGAGACGGCCGACGGGCAGTACATGGCGGTGGGCGCTCTGGAGCAGCAGTTCTACGACGAGTTCGTGGCGCTGCTCGGCATCCGGGACGAGGCCCCGGCCCGCAAGGACGTGTCCCGCTGGGGCGAACTGCGCGAGAGTGTCGCGGCCCGCTTCAGGACCCGTACGCGCGAGGAGTGGACGGCCGTCTTCGAGGGCTCCGACGCGTGCGTGGCGCCTGTCCTGTCGCTGCGCGAGGCCCCGGCCCACCCGCACCTCGCCGCGCGCGGCACCTTCACCGACCACGGCGGCATCACCCAGCCCGCCCCCGCGCCCCGCTTCTCCGCGACGCCCACCTCCGTCCGCAGCGGCCCCGCGCAGCCGGGCGCCGACACCGAGGCCGTGGCACGAGACTGGGACGTACCCCACCTCGCCAAGGACGACCTCACCAAGGACGGCCACTGATGGAGCTCTCCCTCCCGCTCGACTACGCGGGCGACCCCCGAACGGCCGCCGACGAGGTCGCCGCGCTGGAGTCCGCCGGTGTGGACGCCGTCTGGGTCGCCGAGGCCTACGGCTTCGACGCGCCGTCGATCATGGGCTATCTGGCCGCCCGCACCGAACGCATGAAGATCGGCGCCGGGATCCTCAACGTCTACTCCCGCACTCCGGCCCTCATCGCCCAGACCGCCGCCGGACTCGACGCGATCTCCGGCGGCCGCGCCATCATCGGCCTCGGCGCCTCGGGCCCGCAGGTCGTCGAGGGCTGGCACGGGAAGCCGTACGACAGGCCACTGGGCCGTACCCGCGAGGCCATCGAGCTGACCCGCCGCATCCTGCGTCGCGAGGTCATCGACCACCACGGAATCACCGACATGCCCCGCCCCGGCGGCCTCGGCAAGCCCCTGAAGATCCTCACCAGGCCCGTGCGCCCCGAAGTCCCGCTCTATGTCGCCGCGCTGGGCCCCGCCAACGTCCGCATGACCGCCGAACTCGCCGACGGCTGGCTGCCCACCCTTTTCATCCCCGAGAAGGCCCACCATGTGTGGGGGACACCCCTGGCGGAGGGCGCCGCGCGCCGGGATCCCGCACTCGGACCGCTGGCGACCGTCGCGGGCGGACTGCTCGCCATCGGCGCGGACGCGGCGGCCGTACGGGATCTCGCGCGGCCCAAAATCGCCCTCTACGTAGGAGGGATGGGCGCGCCCGGCAAGAACTTCTACAACGACCTCGCCGCGGCGTACGGCTACGAGAAGGAAGCCGCGCTGATCCAGGAGCTGTACCTGTCCGGCCGCAAGAAGGAGGCCGAGGCCGCCGTGCCGGACGAGTTCTGCGAACTCATGTCGCTGTGCGGCCCGGAGGGTTACGTGCGCGAGCGGGTGGAGGCCTTCCGCGAGGCCGGAGTGACCATGCTCAACGTCACGCCGGTGGGACCGGAGCCGGCCAGGCTGGTCGAGACCGTCAAGAGCTGGCTCTAGGAGGCTTTGAGGCAATGAAGCGGCAGATCTTCACCGCCGAGCACGACGCGTTCCGCGAGACCGTCCGTACCTTCCTCGCCAAGGAGGTGCTGCCCCACTACGAGCAGTGGGAGAAGGACGGCATCGTCTCGCGCGACGCCTGGCGGGCGGCCGGCAAGCAGGGCCTCCTCGGGCTCGCCGTGCCCGAGGAGTACGGGGGCGGTGGTGAACCCGACTTCCGCTACAGCGCCGTACTCGCCGAGGAGTTCACGCGCGCGGGAGCCGCCGGGCTCGCGCTCGGCCTGCACAACGACATCATCGGGCCCTATCTGACAGGTCTCGCGACCGAGGAGCAGAAGCGCCGCTGGCTGCCCGGCTTCTGCGACGGCTCGCTCATCACGGCGATCGCCATGACCGAACCCGGCGCCGGATCGGACCTCCAGGGCATTCGGACACACGCCGAGGACCACGGCGACCACTGGGTGCTCAACGGCTCCAAGACGTTCATCTCGAACGGCATCCTCGCCGACCTCGTCATCGTCGTCGCGAGGACGAGCCCCGAGGGCGGCGCCCACGGACTCTCCCTGCTGGTCGTCGAGCGCGGCACCGAGGGCTTCGAACGCGGCCGCAACCTCGACAAGATCGGCCAGAAGGCCCAGGACACCGCCGAGTTGTTCTTCCACGACGTGCGCGTGCCCAAGGAGAACCTGCTCGGCGACCTCAACGGCGCCTTCGTGCACCTGATGACCAACCTCGCGCAGGAGCGCCTCAGCATCGCCGTCTCCGCGATCGCCGCCGCCGAGCACCTGCTGGAGATCACCACGGAGTACGTCAAGGAGCGCGAGGCCTTCGGCCGTCCGCTCGCCAAGCTCCAGCACATCCGCTTCGAAGTGGCCGAGATGGCCACGGAGTGCGCCGTCACCCGCACCTTCCTCGACCGCTGCACAGCCGACCACAGCGACGGCGAACTCGACGCCGTGCACGCCTCGATGGCCAAGTGGTGGGCCACCGAACTGCAAAAGCGCGTCGCGGACCGCTGCCTCCAACTGCACGGCGGCTACGGCTACATGACCGAGACCCGCGTCGCCAAGGCCTTCACCGACGGACGCATACAGACCATCTACGGCGGGACCACCGAGATCATGAAGGAGATCATCGGCCGTTCCCTGCTCGGCTAACCCTCCCCGCCCTCCCGGCTCTTCCTGAAAGGCTTGTCAGTGAGCACCGAAGCGTATGTGTACGACGCGATCCGCACCCCGCGCGGCCGCGGCAAGGCCAACGGCGCCCTGCACGGCACCAAGCCCATCGACCTCGTCGTCGGACTCATCCACGAGATCCAGGCCCGCTTCCCGAGCCTCGACCCCGCCGCGATCGACGACATCGTGCTCGGCGTCGTCGGCCCCGTCGGCGACCAGGGCTCCGACATCGCCCGCATCGCCGCGATCGCCGCCGGGCTGCCCGACACGGTCGCCGGCGTCCAGGAGAACCGCTTCTGTGCCTCGGGCCTGGAGGCCGTCAACCTGGCGGCGATGAAGGTCCGTTCGGGCTGGGAGGACCTGGTGCTCGCCGGTGGCGTCGAGTCGATGTCGCGAGTGCCGATGGCCTCCGACGGCGGCGCCTGGTTCGCCGACCCGATGACCAACATGGCGACCAACTTCGTGCCGCAGGGCATCGGCGCCGACCTCATCGCGACCATCGAGGGCCTCACCCGCCGCGACGTCGACGAGTACGCGGCCCTCTCCCAGGAGCGCGCCGCCGCGGCCTGGAAGGACGGCCGCTTCGAGCGGTCCGTCGTCCCCGTGAAGGACCGCAGCGGCCTGGTGATCCTCGACCACGACGAGTTCCTGCGCCCGGGCACCACCGCCGACTCGCTCGCGAAGCTGAAGCCGTCCTTCAAGGACATCGGCGAGCTCGGCGGCTTCGACGCCGTGGCCCTGCAGAAGTACCACTGGGTCGAGGAGATCGACCACGTCCACCACGCGGGCAACTCCTCCGGCATCGTGGACGGCGCCTCCCTCGTCGCCATCGGCACGAAGGAGGTCGGCGAGCGCTACGGCCTGACCCCGCGCGCCCGCATCGTCTCCGCGGCCGTCTCCGGCTCCGAGCCCACGATCATGCTGACCGGGCCCGCGCCCGCGACCCGCAAGGCGCTCGCCAAGGCCGGTCTGACCATCGACGACATCGACCTCGTCGAGATCAACGAGGCCTTCGCCGCCGTCGTGCTGCGCTTCGTGCGCGAGATGGGCCTGTCCCTGGACAAGGTCAACGTCAACGGCGGCGCGATCGCGCTCGGCCACCCGCTCGGCGCCACCGGCGCGATGATCCTCGGCACCCTCGTCGACGAACTGGAGCGCCAGGACAAGCGGTTCGGGCTCGCCACCCTGTGCGTGGGCGGCGGCATGGGCATCGCCACCATCGTCGAGCGCGTCTGACCCCCCAACGGATTGTTACGGAGCACCCTGATGAGCACTGAGCCCACCACCATCCGCTGGGAACAGGACGAGACCGGCGTCGTCACTCTCGTCCTCGACGACCCCAACCAGTCCGCGAACACCATGAACCAGGCCTTCAAGGACTCCATCGCGGCGATCGCCGACCGCGCCGAGGCCGAGAAGGACTCCATCCGCGGGATCATCTACACCTCCGCCAAGAAGACCTTCTTCGCGGGCGGCGATCTCAAGGACATGATGAAGGCGGGCCCGGAGAACGCCCAGGCCGCCTTCGACACCGGTACGGCCATCAAGTCGTCCCTGCGCCGCATCGAGACCCTCGGCAAGCCCGTCGTCGCCGCCATCAACGGCGCGGCCCTGGGCGGCGGTTACGAGATCGCCCTCGCCTCCCACCACCGCGTCGCCCTCGACGCCCCCGGCTCCAAGATCGGCCTGCCCGAGGTCACCCTCGGCCTGCTCCCGGCGGGCGGCGGCGTCACCCGCACCGTGCGCCTCATGGGCATCGCGGACGCACTGCTGAAGGTGCTGCTCCAGGGCACCCAGTACTCCCCGCAGCGCGCCCTGGACAACGGCCTCGTCCACGAAGTGGCCGCCACCCCCCAGGAGATGCTCGCCAAGGCGCGCGCCTTCATCGACGCCAACCCCGAGTCGCGGCAGCCGTGGGACGTCCCGGGCTACCGGATCCCGGGCGGTACGCCGGCGAACCCGAAGTTCGCCGCCAACCTGCCGGCCTTCCCGGCCAACCTGAAGAAGCAGCTGAACGGCGCCCCCTACCCGGCGCCGCGCAACATCCTCGCGGCCGCCGTCGAGGGCTCGCAGGTCGACTTCGAGACCGCTCTGATCATCGAGGCGCGCTACTTCACCGAGCTGGTCACCGGCCAGACCGCGAAGAACATGATCCAGGCGTTCTTCTTCGACCTCCAGGCCGTCAACTCCGGTGCCAACCGCCCCCAGGGCATCGAGCCGCGCCCGGTGCGCAGGGCCGCCGTCCTCGGCGCCGGGATGATGGGCGCCGGCATCGCCTACTCGTGCGCCCGCGCGGGCATCGAGGTCGTCCTCAAGGACGTGTCGGCGGAAGCCGCCGCCAAGGGCAAGGCCTACTCCGAGAAGCTCTGCGCGAAGGCGGTCTCCCGGGGCCGTACGACGCAGGAGAAGGCGGACGAGCTGCTGGCCCGCATCACGCCCACGTCCGACCCGGCCGACCTGGCGGGCTGCGACGCGGTGATCGAGGCGGTCTTCGAGGACACGTCCCTCAAGCACAAGGTGTTCCAGGAGATCCAGCACATCGTCGAGCCGGACGCACTCCTGTGCTCCAACACCTCCACGCTCCCGATCACCGCCCTCGCCGAAGGCGTGGAGCGCCAGGGCGACTTCATCGGCCTGCACTTCTTCTCGCCGGTCGACAAGATGCCGCTCGTCGAGATCATCAAGGGCGAGCGCACCGGCGACGAGGCGCTGGCCCGCGCCTTCGACCTGGTCCGCCAGATCAAGAAGACACCGATCGTCGTCAACGACTCGCGCGGCTTCTTCACCTCCCGCGTCATCGGGCACTTCATCAACGAGGGTGTCGCGATGGTCGGCGAGGGCATCGAGCCCGCGTCCGTCGAGCAGGCCGCCGCACAGGCGGGCTACCCGGCCAAGGTCCTCTCCCTCATGGACGAGTTGACGCTGACCCTCCCGCGCAAGATCCGGGCCGAGTCGAAGCGAGCCGTCGAGGAGGCCGGCGGCACCTGGGCGACCCACCCGGCCGAGGCCGTCATCGACCGCATGGTCGACGAGTTCGGCCGGCCCGGACGCAGCGGCGGCGCGGGCTTCTACGACTACACGGACGGCAAGCGCGCCAAGCTGTGGCCGGGCCTGCGCGAGCACTTCACGAAGCCGGGTCACGAGATCCCCTTCGAGGACATGCAGGAACGCATGCTCTTCTCCGAGGCCCTGGACACCGTCCGCCTCCTCGAAGAGGGCGTCCTGACCTCGGTCGCCGACGCCAACATCGGCTCCATCTTCGGCATCGGCTTCCCGGGCTGGACAGGCGGTGTCCTGCAGTACATCAACGGCTACGAAGGCGGTCTCCCCGGATTCGTCGCACGCGCGCGTGAGCTCGCCGAACGCTACGGCGAGCGGTTCACGCCCCCGGCCCTGCTGGTCGAGAAGGCCGAGAAGGGCGAGAGGTTCAGCGACGCCAAGAAGTGACGTGACGTGAGATGAGGTGAGGCGGCGTATCGCTCAGCGGTACGCCGCCTTCGCGTGCCGGGCCCGGGCGTGCCCGGACAGGCCTCAGGCGCTGCCGTCACCGCGGGCCAGTGTGTCCAGCCACTGGTGGAGCAGTCCGGTCTCGGCCGCGCTGAGTGCGGCGGGAGGCGCCACGCGCAGTCGGGCCCCGAGGGTCGCGGCCGCGGCCGGGACGCCGTCGGCGGCCGCGGACGGCTGCTCCTCCTGCGCGAGAGGCTGCGTGATGGAGTCGATGACGGCGTCACGGACACGGGCGGAGAACTCCGTGTCCGGATAGTGGGCGGCGCGGGCCACCAGGGACAGCGCCACACCCGTGTTGGCGGACATCACCATCTGTGTGGCCGCCTCCAGCGCGACCGTCAGGCGTCCGGCGACCGCACAACGGTCCAGCGTCTCGCGCAGCAGCTGGTGGGCCTCGTTGAGCGCGTCCGGCGGAACGGGCAGCCCCGGGGAGAACATCACCCGGTAGTGGTTGGGGTGCGCAAGGGCGAACCGTACGTGGTTGTCCCAGCCGTCCCTGACGTCCTGGACGGGGTCGGCGCTCGGCCGTGCGGCGCGCTTGGACGCCAGGTACTCCTCGAAACCCCTGTCCACGACCGCCGACAGCAGACCCGCCTTGTCGCCGAAGTGCCGGTAGAGCACGGGTGCCCCGACGCCGGCGGCCTCGCACACGGCGCGGGTCGAGAAGTCCGCGTCCGCTGACGAGACCAGCAGGTCGGTGGCTGCCTTGAGGATGCGTTCCCTCGGGTCCATGGGGTCCATGAGGGCAGTCTACGGCGTCCCGTATCGATGTTACGTATTTGGAGATAGCGGTAGTTCGATCCTGTGTTATCGTTGCTTACATCAAGCGGTAAGCGATGATTCTGGAGACCGGTCATGACATCCGAAACCCCAACCCCAACCCCCCGGGTCGCGATCGTCACGGGCGGCTCGCGCGGCATCGGACGCGCGGTCGTCCAGCAGCTGGCCGGCGACGGCTTCGCCGTGGTCGTCGGCTACGCCGGGCGCAAGGACGCGGCCGACGAGGCGGTCGCGGAAGTCCGGCAGGCCGGCGGGCAGGCGACGGCCGTCCAGGCCGACGTGGCGGACGAGCAGCAGGTGACAGCCCTGTTCGACACCGCCGAGCGCACTTTCGGAGGCGTCGACGTCGTCGTGCACGCCGCCGGACGCATGAGCCTCGCGCCCGTCGCGGAACTGGACCTGGACGTCCTGGACTCCCTGTACCGCACCAACATCCGCGGCACGTTCGTGGTGGCCCAGCAGGCCGCCCGCCGGATCCGCAGCGGCGGCGCCGTCGTCACCTTCTCCACGTCCGTGGTCGGACTGGCCTTCCCCGGCTACGGCGCGTACACGGCGAGCAAGGGAGCCGTCGAAGCCCTCACCCTGGTCCTCGCACGCGAGATGCGCGGCCGGGACGTCTCGGTCAACGCCGTCGCCCCCGGCCCCACGGCGACCGGACTGTTCCTGGACGGCAAGGACGAGGAGACCATCGCGCGGCTGGCCGCCCAGCCCCCGCTGGAGCGCCTCGGCACCCCGGAGGACATCGCCTCCGTCGTCGGATTCCTCGCCGGACCGTCGGGCCACTGGGTCAACGGCCAGGTCCTGCGCGCCAACGGCGGCATCATCTGACACCCGCCGCGCGGGCGTCGGGAAACCGGGCCCGCGGGCCGGAGGAAGGAACACATCATGACCGAACAGAGCAAGGTCGTCGTCGTGACCGGTGCCTCCAGCGGGTTCGGGGCGCTGACCGTGCGGGAACTGGCCCGCGCAGGACACACCGTGTACGCCGGGATGCGCGCCGTGGGGACCCGGAACGCCTCAGCCGCCGCCGAACTGACCTCCTTCGCCGCGGCGCACCAGGTCCGGGCCCACCCGGTCGAACTGGACGTCCTGTCGCAGGAGTCCGCGGACGCGGCGATCGGCCGGATCATCACGGAGCAGGGACACCTGGACGTCGTCGTCCACAACGCCGGGCACATGGTGCTCGGCCCGGCCGAGGCGTTCACCCCCGAACAACTCGCCGGGGTCTACGACACCAACGTCCTGGGGACCCAGCGCGTCAACCGTGCCGCGCTGCCGCATCTGCGCGAGCGGGGCGAGGGGCTGCTGGTCTGGGTCGGCTCGTCCAGCACCCGCGGCGGCTGCCCGCCCTTCCTCGCCCCGTACTTCGCGGCCAAGGCCGCCATGGACGCCCTCGCCGTGAGTTACGCCGCCGAGCTCATCCGGTTCGGGATCGACACCTCGATCGTCGTGCCCGGCGCGTTCACCTCCGGCACCCAGCACTTCGCCCACGCCGGAGCACCTGCCGACACCCGCAGGGCCGCGGACTACGACGCCCGCTACAAGTCCCTGATGGACGACGTGAACTCCCGGCTCGCCGACCTCGTTCCGGCGGATGCCGATGTCGCCGACGTGGCCCGCGAGATCCGGCGCGTGGTCGAACTGCCTCGCGGGCAGCGCCCGTTCCGCGTGCACGTGGATCCCAGCCGGGACGGCAGCGAGGTCGTCTCCGTGGTCGCCGACCGCATCCGGGGCGAATTCTTCCGGCGAGTCGGCCTGGAAGACCTCTTGACCAGCGGCAGCGGTGTCTGACGGGCAGCAGGTTCTGACCGGCAGCCGGTTCTGACCGACGGCAGTTCTCCGACCGGTGGCAGCCTCCTGTCACCGTGCCGCTCACGGCCGTACCGGCCGTGATTTCCCCACCCCCCTTCCTCATCACCAACATTCAGGAGACGGACATGCCTTTCGCCAACTTCAAGGTCCCCGCGGGCTCGTTGACGCCGAAGCAGAAGGAGCAGATCGTGCACCGGACCACCGACCTGTACGCCGATATCTACGGCGACCACGTCCGCCCCAACACCATGGTCCTCGTCGAGGAGGTGGCCGACGGCGGCTGGGGCATCGCCGGCGACGTCCTCATCCTTCCCAAGTCGGAGCCCGAGTCCGGCGAAGCCGCACGTGACCAGTAGGCCGTGATGACGTGACCGCGGGCGGCTCACGACTTCCGAAGTGGCAGGTGCCTCGGCGTTCTTGTGAGGATTCGTTGTGTGTGCGCAGGGCGACACCGCCCCTGCGCACGCACACGCCCTACGCTGCCGAAGATCATGATCACGCCAACGGAGGGGCCGTACGTGCGGTGCACCACCAAACGAGCGCTGCGAGGGGCCGGAGTCGGCGTTCTCGTCCTGTCGCTCGCGCTCACGGGTTGCCAGAGCAAGAAGAACAAGAAGAAACACCGGGGGAGTTCGTCCACGTCCCACAGTCGCACCGTCGGCGGTTCGACAGGTACCGGTTCGAGGGGCACCGGTTCCACGGGCGGCGGTTCGCTGAGCGGCGCCCAGGACGCCCAGGACGTGCTGCCGGCCGCGGACACCATGCCCGCCGCCCTGCGCACGGTCACGGAGGGCGCCTCCAGCCGGGCCAAGGCGCCGACCAACTGCAAGGAACCGTCCGCGAAGTGCAGGAACGCGGTGGCGCACGGCGACGTCGGATACAGCAGCACCGACCACGGTGAGGGCGCCCGCTTCGAGGTCATCGTCTACCGCAACGCGCGCGCCGCCTCGAAGGCCTTCCGGGCCTGGGACAGCAACGTCCGCAACCGCACCAGCGCGCTTCAGGTGCTCAAGGCGCCGACGTACGACGCCGGAAGTGTCACCTTCCAGTACAAGGCGGCGGCACGGGCGCACACTCAGGAGACGGTGATCCTCCAGGGGTCGTACATCGGCATCCTGGACTACCGCTCCGACGCCAACTCGGCGCGCGCGGGGGCCTCCACCACCCTGACCGGTCTCACCCGGATGTACGCCGAGCGGCTGCGCCAGGTCGCGGCCGACGAGACGCCCACCGCGTCCGCGGCCGGAGTCGAGGTCGCCTGAGAGCCGGGTCCCCTAAGGGGGAGTGGCTCAGGACTCCTTGAGCCACTCCCGCAGCTCTTCCTTCAACGAGCGCTGGAACGCGGTCAGCAGTGCCTGTACCACCAGCGGCTGCATATGGGCGGACAGCGACCTGACCGCCGCGACCGAGTCACGCTCGGCGACCTCCTCGCGAAAGAGCCCGGACAGTTCGTGGGCCGCGGCGCGGGAATGCTCCAGCAGGACGTTCCGCGCCGCGAGGATCGTCTCCGGCGCGATCGGTACGTCGAGGAGCTGGACGCCGAGCCGCAGCAGCCCGGGGTCCACGCGGAACGTGTCGCCGGTAGGCGTGATCACGTTCATCGCGGCGAGCCGGTCCAGATCCTCCGCGCCCAGGGGGCGACCCGCCCGCCGCTCCAGCTCGTCGCGCGGGACCTCCTCCGCCGCGTCGGGGGCCCAGGAGGCCACGACGGCGCGGTGGATGGCCAGGTCGTGGGCGCTGAGATCGGGCGGCAGCTGCTGCAGATAGCGCTCGATCGCGGCCAGCGTCATGCCCTGGTGCTGCAGTTCCTCGATGAGCGCGAGCCGCGCCAGGTGGTCCTGCCCGTAGTGACCCACGCGCCGGGGACCGATCACCGGCGGCGGCAGCAGGCCCTTGGTGCTGTAGAAGCGGACGGTACGGACCGTGACGCCCGCACGCGCGGCCAGCTCGTCGACCGTGAGCGTCGGCTCCTCGGTGTCCGTCGTCATGGCAGGCCCTGCCTCTCCCGGTGGTGCGGCGATCAGGTGCAACAGTATTGCTGTCTCACCAGTGTTGTGAAAGCGTCCGTCCGAGGTAGGACCAGGTACGCCCGTAGGAACGTCCAGCCGACGGCGCCGGGAGGCGGTCATGACCACGATCCTGCGACTTCCCTCGGACCCCGCCGAACTCACCCTCCCCGCCCTGCTGCTGCGCAACGCCGAGGACCACGGAGACCTCCCCGCGCTCTCCTGGCGCACCGGCGAGAACTGGTCCACCCTCACCTGGAGCGAGGTGCGCCGCGAGGCCGTCGCCCTCGCCGCCGGATACGCGGACCTCGGCGCAGGGCGCGGCGACCACGTCCTCATGATGATGGGCAACCGCCCCGAGCACTGGCTCAGCGACCTCGCGCTCACTCACCTGGGTGCCGTCCCGGTCTCCGTCTACGGCACCGCCGCCCCCGAGCAGATCGCGCACATCGCCCGGCACAGCCGCGCCCGCCTCGCGATCGTCGAGGGCACGCGTGAACGGGCGCTGTGGGAACCCCTGTTGGCACAGGAGGACGTGCCCCTGGAGCAGCTGGTCGTCGCCGAGCCGGCGCAGGCCGGACCCCATCGGACGTACGACTCCCTGAAGGGTGCGGCGGTCCCGGACGACAAGGCCTGGTGCGAGAGCCGCCCCACGGACCCGCTCACGGTCGTCTACACCTCGGGCACGACCGGCGACCCCAAGGGCGTACGGATCACCCACCGCAATGTCGTCCTCGACGCGCTCGCCCTCGACCGTCTCGTCGAACTCCCCGACCATGTCGAGCACCTCTGCTACCTGCCCTTCGCGCACATCGCCGAACGCATGCTCGGGATCTACCTGCCGGTGTTCCGCGCCTCGCACGTGTACCTGTGCCCCGACCCCACGGCCGTCGGCGCACTCGCGCGCGAGCTGCGTCCCGCGCAGTTCTTCGGGGTCCCGCGGGTGTGGGAGAAGCTCGCCGCCGCCGTACGGGCCGCTCTCGCCGCACTCCCGGAGGAGCGGCGCCGGGCGGTCGAGGCCGCGATGGACACGGCCCGCGCGCACGTGGCCTGCCGCGAGCGCGGCGAGGATCCCTCCACCGAGCTGGAGGCCGCGTACCGCACCGCCAAGGAGCGGGTGCTCGACCCGGTCCTCGCCCTCGCCGGGTTCGACCGCCTGGTGTGGACGGCGAGCGCGTCGGCCCCGATGCCGCAGGACGTGGCGGCGTTCTGGGCCGGCTTCGGTCTCGCGATCATGGACGCCTGGGGGCTGACCGAGACGATCGGGGTCGCCACCACCAACAGCCCCGGGGCCTTCCGGCTCGGCTCGGTCGGCAGGCCGATCGACGGCCTGGAACTGCGCATCGCCGCCGACGGCGAGATCCTCGTGCGCGGCGCGACCGTCTTCGACGGCTATCTGCGCCCGGACGGTTCGGTCGAGGACGCCCGCGACGCCGACGGCTGGTTCGCCACCGGCGACATCGGCCGGATCGACGAGGACGGCTTCCTGTGGCTCACCGACCGCAAGAAGGAAATGATCGTGACCTCGACGGGCAAGAACGTCTCGCCCGCGCTCGTCGAGAACACCCTCAAGGAGCATCCGCTCGTCGACCAGGCCTATGTGCACGGCGACGGCCGCTCCTACCTGGTGGCCCTGCTCGTCCCGGACACCACGGCACCGACCGACCCGGCCGCCCTGCGGGAGGGCATCGCCCAGGCCGTCGAGCAGGCCAACGCGCGCCTGAGCCGCCCCGAGCAGATCAAGCGCTACCGGGTCCTCGACGGGGAATGGAGCCCGCAGACCGGCGAACTCACCCCCTCGCTCAAGCTCCGCCGCCGAGCGATCCGCGACCGCTACGCGCGCGTGCTCGACGAGCTCTACACCGATTGACGACCTCTGCAGATGACGGCCTTTGCACCCCTTCCTCGTGAGCTGTATCGCCGGCCGCGCCAGGGCGGGCCTGGTGACCCGCCCGTCCTTCCGCCTGCCGGGCAGCCCGGTCACCGAGCTCGTCACGATCGCCTTCCTGATCGCCGTGCTCGGCCTGATGGGCAACGACCCTGACGTCGGCCGCAAGACCCTCCTTCTCATCCCGGTCATCGCGGCCCTGCTGGTCGGCGGCTGGTTCGCCGTCCGCCGCCGCGTCGCGCGCGACGAGGACCGGGAACTGGCGGACCTCACGAAGTAGCGGCCCGCGCGGCGAAACAAGCCCAAGGCCACTGTCAGTGGCAGCGCCTACGGTGGTGTCATGTCGGAGATCACGTATGTCCGGGGTGACGCCACCGTGCCGTTGGGGAAGGGCGTCAAGGTGATCGCCCATGTCTGCAACGACATCGGGGGCTGGGGGAAGGGCTTCGTGCTGGCCCTGTCGCGCCGCTGGCCGGAACCGGAGGCGGCGTACCGCGCCTGGCACCGCGGCCGCGCGGCGAACGACTTCGGCCTGGGCGCGGTCCAACTGGTGCGCGCCGAGCGGTATGTGTGGGTGGCCAACATGGTCGGGCAGCGCGGCATACGGACGGGCAGCAAGGGCGTCCCCGTGCGCTACGAAGCGATCGACGCGGCGCTGACCGAGCTCGCCGACCGCGCGACCGAACTCGGCGCCTCCGTCCACATGCCCCGCATCGGCTGCGGCCTGGCGGGCGGCAAATGGTCCCGCATCGAGCCGCTTGTCGAGGAGAGGCTCGTACGGCGGGGCATATCGGTGACGGTGTACGACCGGGAGGGGTGACTTTCGGCCAACTCTGGCTCGGATGCGCGTTGGTATGCACGTATGAGCGGGTAGATCGCCGGTATGGATCTCATCCCTTACCCGATAGGACCACTCAACCCCCAAGTTCAGGACGTGTTCCTCGCACTGGCACTGTTCGCCCTCTGCTACCTGTTGGTCTCCCGGGTGCTGCCCCGGATCAACCAGGTTCTTGCTGAGCGTCACGAGGCCCTCAGCTGGGCCGATGTCGAGAAGTGCCGCGGCGAGGGCGATGCCTTCCGGGCGCATGCCGAGGCTGTACTGGCCGAGGCGCGCCACGACGCCGCCCGCACCCGTCAGCAGGCCCTGGAACAGGGCAACGCCCTGATAGCCGAAGCTCGCGCACGCGGGCAGCGCGACCGCGCGGAGATCCTGGTCCGGGGCCGGGCCGCCGTCGAGTCCGAACGCACGGCAGCCGAGGCCGCACTCCACAGGTCCGTCCCGGAACTGGCCTCGGCACTGGCGAGCCGCATCGTGGGCGAGCCGGTCGCCGCATCCGCGGAGCACGCCAACTGACGCCGGATCGGCGGCGAGCGTGCAGAACCCCCGGTCGAGGACCGGGGGTTCGGTCGCGGTTCTGATCAGCCGCCGCTCAAGTGATCAACCGGCGTGCGCGGAGTTCGTGGCCGCGATCTTCTTCCACGACCTGGGCTGCGCGGGCACCGACTTCGAGCGCGCGATGGAAGCGCCTTGGGCCGCGGGCGCGGCCGGCTTCGACGGCTGGAAGAGCCAGGTGCCGAAGAGCGCGCCGAGCGACTTCCCGGACACCTTCTCGGCGTACGCCTGGAAGTCGCCGACCGATGCGTTGCCGTACGCGTGCTCCTTCGGCCACCCCTTCAGGATGGCGAAGAACGTGTCGTCCCCGACCTCGCCCCGCAGCGCCTGGACGGCGAGCGCGCCCCGGTCGTACACGGCGATGTCGAACTGGTTGTCCGGCCCCGGGTCACCGGGCTTCACGGTCCAGAACGCGTCGTCGGCCGGGTGGGAGGCGTACACGTAGTCCGCGAGCTCCTGCGCCGTGCCCTCGTCCTCGTGCTCGGACCACAGCCACTGGGCGTAGCGCGCGAAGCCCTCGTTGATCCAGATGTCCTTCCAGCCCTTGAGCGACACGTCGTCGCCGTACCACTGGTGGGCCAACTCGTGCACGACCACTGAGGTGTTGGAGCCGTTCGCGAACTGCTTCGGGCTGTAGTACACCCGGGTCTGGGTCTCCAGCGCGTACCCGGTGGTCGTGTTCGGGACGTACCCGCCCACCGAGTTGAAGGGGTACGGGCCGAAGTACCCGCTCAGCCAGTCGACGAGCTCGCCGGTGCGCTCGACGCTCGCCCGCGCCGCCCCCTCGTTGTCGCCGAGATCCTTGCTGTAGGCGTTGACGACCGGGATGCCGCTGTCCGACGTCCCCGTCGTGATGTCGAATTTGCCGACGGCGAGCGTGGTGAGGTACGTGGCCTGGGGCTTGTTGGACCGCCAGTTGTAGCGGGTCCAGCCGAGCTTCGAACTCGTCGACTGCAGCAGGCCGTTGGAGATCGCCTGGGTGCCGTCCGGCACGGCCACCGAGACGTCGTAGGTGGCCTTGTCGCTCGGGTGGTCGTTGCTCGGGTACCACCACCAAGCCGCCTCGGGCTCGTCCGCCGCGATCGCCCCGTCGGGGGTGCGGTGCCAGGTGTTGAAGCCGTACGCGCTCTTCGTGGACGGCACCCCGCTGTAGCGGACGACGACGGTGATCGCGGTGTCCTTGGGCAGCGGCTTCGCCGGAGTGATCTCCAGCTCGTGCTGGCCCGAGGCGGCGAACGTCGCCTTCGCGCCGTTGACCCGCACCTCACTGACATCGAGCAGGAAGTCCAGATCGAAGCGGGACAGATCCTGGGTGGTCCTGGCCGACAGGGTGGCCGTGCCCTCCAGTTCGTCCGTCTGCGGCTGGTACTTCAGTCGCAGGTCGTAGTGCGAGACGTCGTATCCGCCGTTGCCGTAGGCCGGGTAGTAGGGGTCGCCGATGCCCGGCGCCCCGGGGGAGTAACTTGCGGCCGATGCCGGGATCGCCAGCAGCAGGGAGGCCGCGAGTGCGCCCGGGGCGATGAGTCTGCGGTGCACGGAATCTCCAAGTCGTAGGGGCACGAAGTCTGTTCGCAGCCTATTCAGTCCCTGTGGCCCCGGTCGTGTCCATGGCCGCTCCTGTCACACGATCGCCATTCGGCCGACATGAGCGACTGCGCCCCGGGCGTGTCTTCATCTGCCCCCTGTTGTCCAGGAGTTGACCGGAGTACCGTCCGCGCATGTCGATACCTGCGCGCCGCATGCGCTTCACGACCTGGAGATCGCTCGCGACGGCGGCCACAGCCGCCCTGATGGCCGCCTTCCTCACCCCGGCCGCCGCACACGGCGCCCCCCGGGAGAGCACACCCGTCTACTCGTACGCGAACGCGATCCGCGAGGCCGTCTGGGTGGACACCGGACTCGACGGCGACAAGGACGGGAAGGCCGACCGTGTCGCCGTCGACATCGTCAGGCCCCGCGAACCCGCCCAGCAGCACCGCAAGATCCCCGTGATCATGGACGCGAGTCCCTACTACTCCTGCTGCGGCCGTGGCAACGAGGGCCAGCTGAAGACGTACGACGCCGACGGCAACGTCGTCCAGATGCCGTTGTTCTACGACAACTACTTCGTGCCCCGCGGCTACGCCTTCGTCGGCGTCGACCTGGCCGGCACCAACCGCTCCGACGGCTGCGTGGACGTCGGCGGCCGCTCCGACATCCAGTCCGCGAAGGCCGTCGTCGACTGGCTCAACGGCCGCGCCAAGGCGTACACCACGCGCACCGGCACCGCGACCGCCAAGGCGAGCTGGACCAACGGCAAGACCGGAATGATCGGCAAGAGCTGGGACGGCACGATCGCCAACGGCGTCGCCGCCACCGGGGTCAAGGGCCTCAGGACCATCGTCCCGATCAGCGCCATCTCCTCCTGGTACGACTACTACTTCGCCAAGGGCGCCCCGCTCTACGACTCGGGCCCCGACGCCCTCTCCGACTACGTCGACAGCCCAGACGCCCGCGCCAAGTGCGCCGCCGTACAGCAGAAACTCGTCGACCAGGCGCCGCGCACCGGCGACTGGACGTCGCTGTGGACCGAGCGGGACTATGTGAAGGACGCGAGCAAGGTCACCGCCAGCGTCTTCCTCGTCCACGGCATGCAGGACCTCAACGTCCGCACCAAGCACCTCGGCCAGTGGTGGAACGCCCTCGGCAAGAAGGGCGTCGACCGCAAGATCTGGCTGTCGCAGACCGGCCACGTCGACCCCTTCGACTTCCGACGCGGGGCCTGGGTCGACACCCTGCACCGCTGGTTCGACCATGAACTTCTCGGCTACGACAACGGCATCGACAAGCAGCCCATGGCCGACATCGAGCGCCACCCCGACCAGTGGGTCACGTCCGCCGTCTGGCCGCCCCGCAGCACCGACACCGTGAAGCTCCGCCCCGGCCGGGGCACTCAGGCGGGCGTCGGCACCCTCGGCCTGAGGACCGGCTCCGGAACGGAGACCTTCACGGACAACCCGCAGCTGAGCGAGACCGACTGGGCCGCGAACATCGGCCGGTCCACCCCGGACAAGGCCGGGTTCACCACCGGACCGCTCACCCACGACGTGCGCCTGTCGGGCTCCTCCAAGGTGACCGTCACCGCGACGCCCACCACCGCGACCGCCCACCTCTCCGCGGTCCTCGTCGACCTCGGCCCGGACACCATCCGCGACTACAACGCTGCCGGCGAGGGGATCAGCACGCTCACCGACCGCACCTGCTGGGGCTCGAGCACCACGGGCGACAGCTCCTGCTTCAAGGTGACGCAGGCGAAGACCGCGGCCGTCGACTACACCGTCTTCAGCCGCGGCTGGGCCGACCTCGGCAACTACGGCTCCGACCTGAAGGGCGTCCCGCTCACCCCGGGCAAGCCGTACACGATCACGCTCGACCTGGCCGCCACCGACCACGTCGTCCCCAAGGGCCACCGCCTGGCGCTGATCGTCGCGGGCACCGACAAGGACCTCATCGATCCGCCGTCGACCACGCCCACCCTCACGCTCGACCTCTCCCGCACCTCGGCCCGCGTCCCGCTGGTCGGCGGCGCCAAGGCCTTCGAGCACGCGACCGGTGCGGCCTCCGTCGCGCCGAGCGCCACCGTCCTCGACGGTGTCGGCGCACCGCGCACCGTCCACCGCGTCCCGGGTCTGTGATGTCCCGACGCGTTCGCGCCCTGGCCGTGGCGGTCTCCGCCACGGCCTTGGCCGCGCCCCTGCTGACCGCGCCCGCCTACGCGACGCAGACCCCGCCGCGCACCGGATTCGAGCAGAGCGACGGCGCGCGCTGGACCAGCCAGTCAGAGGAGCAGGACTTCCTGGCGGCCGTCGACAAGGCGAGCGAACGGGTCGCCGTGTCGCGCGTCGGCACCACGCAACAGGGCCGTCCGCTCCGTCTGGCCCGCATCCAGGGCGGACACCGCACGGCCACCACCGTCCTCCTCGTGTGCAGCCAGCACGGCGACGAACCCTCCGGCCGCGAGGCCTGTCTCACCACCATCCGCGACCTGGCCTTCGCGAAGGACGCGCGGACCCGGCGTATTCTCGCGGACACCACCCTCCTCGTCGTACCCACCGCCAACCCCGACGGCCGGGCCGCCGACACCCGCGAGAACAGCGACGGTGTCGACATCAACCGCGACCACCTCGCACTGAGGACGGCCGAGGCCCGCGCCATGGCCGGAGTCCTGCGCGACCGGACGCCTGACGTCGTCTACGACCTGCACGAGTACGGCGCCACACCTCCCTACTACGACAAGGACCTCTTCGACCTCTGGCCGCGCAACCTCAACACCGACGAGGCCGTGCACGACGAGGCGCGGACCCTGTCGCAGGAGTACGTGCGTCCCGCCGCCCAGGACGCCGGGTACTCGACGGGCACGTACGGCATCTGGACCGACCCCGTCACCGGCGACCCGATCAAGCAGACCGCAGGGGACGGCCAGGAGCGCATCCTGCGCAACATGTCGGGCATCAAGCATGCTGCCGGGCTGCTCATCGAGAGCCGCGTCGATCCGCTCACGGACGCCGAGAAGGCGGACCCCGCCACGAACCACCGGCGCCGCGTCCACTCCCAACTCGCCGCACTCGGCGGCCTGTTCGACTTCACGAAGCAACGGGGCCGAAAGCTCGCGGCGGCGACCGGGGCGGCCCGGCTCGCGGGGTACCGGGACAGCGGCCCGGTCCACCTCGGCGGCGCCGACAACGACCCCGCCGAACCCTCCGAGGTGCTCCAGGACCCGCCCTGCGGCTACCGGCTCACGGCGGACCAGTACGCGGACGTGCGGGACGAACTCGCCCTGCACGGCGTGCACATGAGACGCGACGGCGACGGCGTCCTCGTACTGCTGAGGCAGTCGTCGCGCGCCCTCGTCCCGCTGCTCCTCGACGGACGCGCGCCCTACCACCTCGTGGCGGGGGAGCCCGACACCGACTGCTGAGCTCAGGAGGCGGCCGGGCCCACCAGCTCGGCCGCCTCCCGCGCGCAGCCCCACGCCACCGTCACACCCGCACCGCCGTGCCCGTAGTTGTGCACCAACACCCGCCCGCCGGGCAGCACTTCACGCTCCAGGCGCACCGCCGTGCGCACCGGACGCAGACCCACCCGGTGGTCGAGCACACGCGCCCCGGCGATCTCCGGCCGCACCGCCGCGCACCGCCTGACGATCTCCTCGGCCACCCTCGGGTCGGGCGTCAGAGACCAGTCGTCCTCGTCGGCCGTGCCGCCCAGGATCAGCCCGCCCGGCTGCGGCATGAAGTACGTGCTCTTCGCCGCGGTGTGGTCCACGGACGTCAGCCAGGTGCGGATGCCCGGGTTCTCGACCACGACCAGTTGCCCGCGCACCGGACGCACCGCCCGGTCCGGCACGAGATCCCGGGCGCCGAGCCCCGTGCAGTTGACCACCACCGGCGCCTCGGCGCCCGCCTCGCCGAGATCGTGCACGACCCGCTCCTCGACCGTGCCGCCCGCCGCGACCAGCCGCTCCTGCAGCCACCTCAGGTACACCGGCATGTCGATCAACGGCAGCCGCGCCCACAGCCCGGTCCCGGCGTACTCGTCCGCGGTCGCGGCCCGCAGCCCCGGCACATGCGCGGCCCACGGGCCCAGGTCGTCCAGCCGTGTCTCGCCCTGTACGCCCTCGACCATGCGTACGCCCGTCTCGTCGGGCCGCGCCGCCAACTCCTCGTACACGGCGAACGAGCGCAGCGACCAGGCGCCGACCAGCGCCTCCGGTTCGATGCGGTACGGCCACCACAGTCCGCCCGCAACCGCCGAGGTGGTCCGCCCGACGGGGTCGCGCGCCCACACCCGTACGCGCCTGCCGGCCTCGGCCAGGACGACGGCCGTCGTGAGGCCTATGACGCCGCCGCCGACCACGATCACATCACCGCTTCGCGCTCTCTCCACGCCGGGACGTTAGCGGAATATGTCATGCCGTGCTCATATCACTCCCCGTGCGGGAATACTCACAGCATGTCTGCCGAGTACGCGACCTTCGGCCTGGCACCGGCGATGCGTGCCGGTGGAGTCCTCGCCAACGGTGACTACCAAGTGCACCGGGATTTCGTGGACTTCATCGTCGACGGCCGCCCGCTGCTGTTCCAGCTCTCCGACCTCGACGCGGTGTCCCCGCTCGCCTCCGACGTGCCGCCCGCCATCTTCACCGCACAGGTGCGCAGCCTCCTCCTGGAGGCCGAGGCACCGCTCGACGGCGGCCGGTACGTCATCTACGGCTGCCCCGAATGCCAGAGCCTCGAATGCGGGGCCGTCACCGCCGCCATCGAAAAGGCCGGCGACGACTACGTATGGCGCGACTTCGCCTGGCAGACCGATGAGCACGCCGACCTGGAGCTCAACGGCTATCACGGCATAGGGCCGTTCCGCTTCCGCGGTGCCGAATACCGCAGCGCGCTCTCCTCCCTGCTCGACGGCGACTCCGGGGCACGCCGCCGCGTCCTGCTGATCGGCGCGCGCGTCGCCGTCCTCGCCAAGCTCGCCGCCGCCCTGCGCACCATCGGTATCGGCGCCGACATCACCCACGACGCGTCCGGCGTGCCCGCCGACGAACTGCGCGCGTACGGCGCCGTCGCCTTCGGCCGCGCCGTGGCGGAGCAGGAACGTGCCGCCGTACGCGACTCCTTCGCGCGCGCAGGCGTCGACGTCGCCTACGTCGAGGGTCTCGCCCCGATCATTCCGCTCCTGGTCGCTCAGATCGAGCACGCCCTGGACCGCAGTGCGACGGAGCAGCGCCGCCTGACCCGCCTGGTCGCCGCCGACGGCGAGGCCGGCATAGAGGTGACCTCGACCTGCCGGGTCCGGGTGACCGCCTACCGCCTGGACCGCTTGCGCCGCACCCACGCGCACGAGGTCTTCGACGGAGTCCTGGACGCGGGCCGGCACCGCGTCGCGCTCGACGCCGGAGTCGTGAAGGGGGAGTCCTTCCTGGTCGCCCGCACATCGGGGAGTGTGCTGGTGGAGGCGATGGCGCACTGAAAACCCGGGCGCGACCCGGAAGGCGGGGCCGTTAGGATCGGCCTCCTGATGACTGCCACTCTCGTCGCCAAGAACCTCGCCGCCGGACACGGCGACCGCTCGCTCTTCTCCGGGCTCGACCTCGTCGTCGCGCCCGGTGACGTGATCGGGCTCGTCGGTGCCAACGGCGCGGGCAAGTCCACCCTGCTGCGCCTGCTCGCCGGGCTCCTCACGCCCGAGGAGGGGGAGCTGCGGCTGTCCCCGCCCAGCGCGACGGTGGGGCATCTGCCACAGGAGCCGGAGCGGCGGGAGGGCGAGACGGTCCGCGACTTCCTGGCCCGCCGTACCGGCGTGGCCGAGGCCCAGCGCGTGATGGACGAGGCCACACAGGGGCTCGTCGACGGGGCCCCGGGCGCCGATGACGCGTACGCGACCAGCCTGGAGCGGTGGCTCGACCTCGGCGGCGCCGACCTCGACGAGCGGGCGGAGGAGGTCGCCGACTCCCTCGGCCTCGCGGTGGACCTGGACCAGCCGATGACCGCCCTGTCCGGCGGCCAGGCAGCCCGCGCGGGCCTGGCCTCCCTGCTGCTGTCCCGCTACGACGTCTTCCTGCTCGACGAGCCGACCAACGACCTGGACCTGGACGGCCTGGAACGCCTCGAACGCTTCGTGAGCGGCCTGCGGGCGGGCACCGTCGTCGTCAGCCACGACCGCGAGTTCCTCACCCGCACGGTCACCAAGGTCCTCGAACTCGACCTGGCACAGCAGGAGATCACCCTGTACGGCGGCGGGTACGAGGCCTACCTGGAGGAGCGGGACGTGGCGCGCCGGCACGCCCGCGAGGACTTCGAGGAGTACGCCGACAAGCGCTCCGCCCTCGAAGGCCGCGCCCAGATGCAGCGCTCCTGGATGGACAAGGGCGTCAAGAACGCCCGGCGCAAGGCGAACAACGACAACGACAAGATCGGGCGCAAGTTCCGCAGCGAGGCCAGCGAGAAGCAGGCCGCGAAGGCCCGGCAGACCCAGCGCATGATCGAGCGCCTCGATGTCGTGGAGGAACCCCGCAAGGAGTGGGAGCTGCGCATGGAGATCGCGGCGGCGCCGCGCTCCGGCTCGGTCGTCGCGACCCTGCGCGACGCCGAGGTGCGCCGCGGCGACTTCGCCTTCGGCCCGGCGACGCTGCAGATCGACTGGGCGGACCGGGTCGCCGTCACCGGCGCCAACGGTGCGGGCAAGTCGACACTGCTGGGCGCGCTGCTCGGCCGCATCCCGCTGGACGCAGGGCACGCGACGCTCGGCTCCGGCGTCGTGGTCGGCGAGGTCGACCAGGCCCGCAAGCTCTTCCACGGCTCCGAATCGCTGCTGGACGCGTTCTGCGCGGCGGTGCCCGAGACCGAGCCCGCCGAGGTCCGCACCCTGCTGGCCAAGTTCGGCCTCAAGGCGGACCACGTCCTGCGCTCCGCGGTGACGCTCTCCCCGGGCGAGCGCACCCGCGCCGCCCTGGCGCTGCTCCAGGGCCGAGGCGTGAACCTCCTCGTCCTCGACGAGCCGACCAACCACCTCGACCTCCCGGCCATCGAGCAGCTGGAGTCGGCCCTCGACTCCTACGAAGGCACGCTGCTGCTGGTCACGCACGACCGCCGGATGCTCGACGCCGTCCACACGACACGCCGCCTGGAAGTCGCGGACGGCAAGGTGACGGAGACGGTGTAGAGCGGGCGGCCGAAGCAGGGGAGGGGGAGGCCGGGTGACGCCGGATGCGCGACTCGTGGCAGCGGTACGCGGCGGGAACGCGGTGGGGGTGAAGGCCGCGCTGGAGGCGGGCGCCGATCCCGACGCCGTCGACGAGCACGGCACGCCCGCGCTCTGCCTGGCCGTCGACACCTTCGACACCGCGGTCGTCGAGGAGCTGGCCTGGTGCGCCCGGCTCGACCGGGCCGCCCCCGACGGCCGGGCACTGCTGCTGCGCGCCGTCGACCGCGGTGACTACGACACCACGGTCGTCCTGATCGCCAAGGGCGCGCACCTGTGGGCCAAGGACGCCGAGGGCCGTGACGCCCTGGCACTGGCCCGGTACTGGCACGAGACGGGTGCGGCGCTCGAACTCCGCCGCAGAACGGGACTGACGGGACCGGTCCGCCGTACGGCGATCCGTGACGAGGACGGCTGCACCCGCGAGGAGATCACCCTCGGAGAGCTCACGGTCCGCACCGGACATGCCGCCATCCTCACGTTCCTGGAGCCCAAGTACGGCGTCAGGCCGTCCTTCGGGGACCTGCTCGCCCGCGCCCTGGCCGAACCCGATGTAGACCATGTCGTGTGGTGGACCACGACCGGCGTCCTCCAGGAGCGCCACGATCCCCTGGTGTGGCAGGCAGCGGCAGCCCTGTGCGCCCGCCCCGATCCGCGGGAGCGGTGTTTCGGCGCGGAGGTGCTCCGGGTGACCAACCTGTTCGACGAGAGCGAGGACTCGCGCTTCGAGGGCCCGCTCGTCGACCTGTTCGTCGACCTGGCAGCCGAGGAGACCGACCCGCGCGTGCTGCGGGTGCTCACCGCGGGACTGGCCGACACCACGGATCCCCGACGCGTCGACCCACTCCGGGCGCTGGCCGCCCACGACGACGGCAGGGTCCGCGAACGTGCCGTCCACGGCCTGGCCGAGCAGGTCGCCGCGGGGGACTCCGGCTCCCTGACCGTCGTGCTGGCCCGCACCCGGGACGCCGTCGCCGACGTACGCCGGGCCGCCTGCCTCACCCTCGCCGAAGCCCCCGCCAACCTTCCGGCTCCCTCGGACGCCCTTGCCGCCCGCCTCGACGACGAGGACGAAGCCGTACGCGTCACGGCGGCGACCCGCCTCGTGCTGCGCGACGACCCCCGCGGCGACGAAGTGCTCCGTGACTACGCCGGAACAGGCGAGGATTCCCCGTACTTCTGGCTGCTGTACGACGCGTGGCACCACCAGCGCCGCACGCCCTAGACACCAGACAGCCAGGGGCTTTTTCGAGGCCGGCCTCGCCCTGGGCGCCCGGTCACCTGGGCACCCGGGGCGAGGACCGGAACGTCAGCCCCGGCCCCGCTTCGGGTCGGTCAGCCCGGCCCGGCGCAGAGCATCCGCCATCGCACTGTTGGCAGGCGGCGCCGCCTGACGTGCACCGCCACCACCGCCACCACCGCCACGCCCTTGGCGCGCCGGTTGCTGCCCGCGCTGCTGCGGCGGCCGCCCGCCGCGCTGGGGACGCCGCCCACCGTCCTGCTGAGCCTGCGGTGCCGCCTCGTCGTCCAGCCGCAGCGTCAGCGACACCCGCTTGCGCGGGATGTCGACGTCGAGCACCTTCACCTTGACGATGTCACCCGGCTTCACGACGTCCCGCGGATCCTTGACGAAGGTCTTGGACATGGCGGAGACATGGACGAGCCCGTCCTGGTGGACGCCGATGTCCACGAAGGCACCGAAGGCGGCCACGTTGGTGACGACGCCTTCCAGCACCATCCCGGAGGCAAGGTCGGAGAGCTTCTCCACGCCTTCCTTGAAGGTGGCGGTCTTGAAGGCGGGCCGGGGGTCGCGCCCGGGCTTCTCCAGCTCCTTCAGGATGTCGGTCACGGTCGGCAGACCGAACGTCTCGTCCACGAAGTCGTCCGGCCGCAGCGAACGCAGCACCGCCGTGTTGCCGACCAGCGAAGCGACCTCGTTCCCGGCGGTCTTCACCATGCGCCGGACCACGGGGTACGCCTCGGGGTGCACGCTGGACGCGTCCAGCGGGTCGTCCCCGCCGCGGATCCGCAGGAAGCCCGCGCACTGCTCGTACGCCTTCGGCCCGAGCCGGGCGACCTTCTTGAGGGCCGTGCGGGAGGCGAACGGCCCGTTCGCGTCGCGGTGCGCCACGATGTTCTCGGCGAGGCCGGAGGTGATGCCCGAGACACGGGAGAGCAGCGGCGCGGACGCGGTGTTCACGTCCACCCCCACCCCGTTCACACAGTCCTCGACCACCGCGTCCAGCGACCGCGACAGCTTCACCTCGGACAGGTCGTGCTGGTACTGCCCGACGCCGATCGACTTCGGGTCGATCTTCACCAGTTCGGCCAGCGGGTCCTGCAGGCGCCGGGCGATGGACACGGCGCCGCGCAGCGACACGTCCATGTCGGGCAGCTCCTGCGAGGCGAACGCGGACGCCGAGTACACGGACGCCCCCGCCTCGGAGACCATGACCTTGGTGAGGTTCAACTCCGGGTGCTTGGTGATGAGTTCACCGGCGAGCTTGTCGGTCTCGCGGGACGCCGTGCCGTTGCCGATGGCGACCAGGTCGACCGCGTGCTCCTTGGCGAGCCGGGCGAGTTTCGCGATGGCCTCGTCCCACTTGTTGGCCGGGACGTGGGGGTGGATGACGTCGGTGGCGACGACCTTGCCCGTCGCGTCGACGACGGCGACCTTCACGCCCGTACGGAACCCGGGGTCCAGGCCCAGCGTCGCGCGCGTGCCCGCCGGGGCGGCGAGCAGCAGGTCGCGCAGGTTCGCCGCGAACACGTTGACCGCCTCGTCCTCGGCTCCCGTCCGCAGCCGCAGCCGCACATCGATCCCGAGGTGCACCAGGAGGCGGGTCCGCCAGGCCCAGCGGACCGTGTCCGTGAGCCACTTGTCGCCCGGGCGGCCGCGCTCGGCGATCCCGAAGCGGTGCGCGACGATTCCCTCGTACGAGGAAGGGCCGGGCTGCTCGGAGGGTTCCTCCGGCTCCAGGACGAGGTCGAGAACCTCCTCCTTCTCGCCGCGCAGCATCGCGAGGACGCGGTGCGAGGGCAGGTCCGTGAACGGCTCGGCGAAGTCGAAGTAGTCGGCGAACTTGGCGCCCGCCTCCTCCTTGCCCTCCCGCACCTTGGCGGCCAGCCGGCCGCGCACCCACATGCGCTCACGCAGCTCACCGATCAGGTCGGCGTCCTCCGAGAACCGCTCGGTGAGGATCGCCCGCGCGCCGTCGAGGGCGGCCTGCGGATCGGCCACTCCCTTGTCGGCGTCGACGAAGGCCGTGGCCGCGGCGAGCGGATCGATCGACGGGTCGCCCAGCAGGCCCTCGGCCAGCGGCTCCAGACCCGCCTCGCGTGCGATCTGCGCCTTGGTGCGCCGCTTCGGCTTGAACGGCAGATAGATGTCCTCCAGGCGTGCCTTCGTCTCGGCACCCCGGATCCGCGCCTCCAGCTCGTCGCTGAGCTTGCCCTGCTCGCGTACCGAATCGAGGATCGCCGTACGCCGCTCCTCCAGCTCCCGCAGATAGCGCAGCCGCTCTTCGAGGGTGCGCAGCTGCGCATCGTCGAGCATCTCCGTCGCTTCCTTGCGGTAGCGGGCGATGAAGGGCACCGTCGAACCGCCGTCGAGCAAGTCGACGGCCGCCTTGACCTGCCGCTCCCGTACGCCGAGTTCTTCGGCGATCCTGCCTTCGATGGACCCTACGAGGGGTGTCGTCACGATCCCGTACCGCCTTCTCCACTGGGGTTGCGCGGCAATTGTGGCAGGTGGCGCCGACAACGGGGGATCAGGGCGGGGCCCGGCCGTTGCGGATTTCCGGTGTGCCCGTTCCCGCGGTCCGCGCAGCGCTAGCGTCAAGTCCCATGATCGTATGGCTCAACGGCACCCACGGCGCAGGCAAGACGACGACCAGTCCACTCGTGCAGCGGCTGATCCCGGATTCACGGGTGTTCGACGCCGAGAAGGTCGGCGAGACGCTCATGGACATCACACCGGGGCTGCCCGGGACGGACAACTTCCAGCACTGGCCGCCGTGGCGGCAGCTCGTGGTCGAGACCGCCCGCCGGGTACTCGACTACACCGGCGGCACTCTGGTGATGCCCATGACCGTCCTGGTCGAGGAGTACTGGCGTGAGATCAGCACGGGTCTGGCCCACCATGCCATTCCGGTACGGCACTTCGTCCTCCACGCCGACCAGGACACCCTCCGCGGGCGCATCGCGGGCGACACCGTTCTCGGCCCCGACTCCCCGTTCCGTCTCAAATACCTGGAGCCCTACGCCGAGGCGGCCCGCACCTGGCTGCACGGCGAGGCCGAGGTCGTCGACACCACACACCTCACACCCGCCGAGGCCGCCCGGCGGATCGCCGAGGCCGTCAGGAGCTGAGGTCCGCCGGCCGGTCGCGGCCGGGGCCGGACATACGGGGAGCCGGGCGCGCCGACACGCCCGGCTCCGGCCTCCCCCGGCGGTCAGGCCCTGCGGGTCCGGCCGCCGCGCCGGGTGGACTGCGAGGCGCCCCCGAACAGTCGGGCCACCGCCCGGAACGGCAGTGTCACCACAGTGGCGAGCGCCCCGCCGATCTGTCGGAATACGTCTGCGATCGCGCGGAACACGTGCTTCCCCTTTCGTCTCCCGGCGGGTGCGCCGGGAGAGTACGGGTACCTCGTGCCGTGCGGGTCATGCCTTGCCGGTCACGCCCTCGGGGAACGCCCCCGCCGCGAGTGCCGTGCTCAGCAGCCCGGTGGCCAGCTCCGTGAGCCGCTCGACGCCCGCCGCGCCGAGGTGCTCGTACGGCGCGCGGTCCAGCCGGTCGGTCTCTGCCTCGATCCCCTTGCGCAGCGCGATGCCGGCCTGCGTCAGCTCGCCCGCGGCGTCCAGCAGTCCGCGCCCCCGCAGCCGCCCGACCGCCGCGTCCCAGTCCGCCCGTGACCAGCCGCGGGTGGCCAGCGCCCACTTCGGGGCCATGCCCTTGCCGGTCGCGGTGTGGCTCACCAGCGCCTCGACCGGGTCGAGTTCCGCCTCCAGCAGCACCGCGAGGTGGCCGTCGCCGCGGTGCTCGCGCAGCAGGGTGGCCGCGTGCCAGAGCGCCATGTGCGGCGCGTCGGGAACGGGCAGGTCGGCGTGGGCGGCGTACAGCGGGCGCGCGGCCCTGCCGCAGGCCTCGGCTGCCCGCAGCGCGAGCTCCGCCGCCTCGGCCACCTCCTTGGCGGCGACGGCGTCCTCGCCGAGCAGCCGCCGCAGTGTCGCGTCGACGGCACGCGCGCGTGCCGCGAGGACGGTCTCGGCGGAGGCCGTCGCCCACACCGCGGGCACGTGCCGTGCCACGAGTTCGTGGCGGAAGTTGTAGAACGTCGCCGTCACCACCCCCGCGCCCACCGGCCCCATCGCGGCCGCGCGCACGGCGAAGTACGCGGCACTGCGGTCCTCGATCCCGACCGAGGCCAGCTCCCGGCCCAGATCGGGGGAGAAGTAGTGCGTCGAGTGGAGCGGATTGAGGATGTTGTGGCAGCGCCGCCCGGCGCGCTCCGGCAGGGGAGAGGTCATGACCTGCACGTTACCGACTGGTCGGTACGGAGGGAACGGGTGAGGGCACGGTGGCAGAAAAGGTGGGGTACTCGTCGTTGCGGCCATCGGGCAGCTGCCCAAGAATCGGGGCATGCGAACCGTCCTGGTCGTTCTCTTCGACGACGTGCAGAGTCTCGATGTCACGGGCCCCATGGAGGTCTTCGCGGGCGCCGAGATCGCGCGCCCGGGGTCCTACCGCATCCGCACCGCGTCCGTGGACGGTGCCCCCGTGCGCGCCTCCAGCGGCCTCACCCTCGTGCCGGACCACGCACTCGCCGACGTACCCGCGCCGCACACCCTGATCGTGCCGGGCGGTACGGGCACCCGGCTCCCGGACCCCCGCCTGACCGGGTGGCTGGGTGCGCACGGGCCGCGCTGCGAGCGCCTGGTCTCCGTCTGCACCGGCGCCGTCCTGCTCGCCGAGGCGGGGCTTCTGGACGGCCTGCGGGCGACGACCCACTGGGCGTACTGCGACCAACTCGCCCGCGACCATCCGGCGATCGAGGTCGACCCGGACCCCATCTACGTACGCGACGGACGCGTGGCCACGTCGGCGGGCGTCACCTGCGGCATCGACCTCGCGCTCGCGCTCGTCGAGGAGGACCTCAGCCGTGAGGTCGCGCTCGAGATCGCCCGCCATCTGGTGGTGTTCCTGCGCCGCCCCGGCAACCAGGCCCAGTTCAGCGCACAGCTGGCCGCGCAGACCGCGCGGCGCGAACCGCTGCGCGAGGTCCAGCAGTGGATCACCGAGCACCCCGCCGGCGATCTGTCGGTCGAGGCACTCGCCGCCCGCGCCGGGTTCTCGCCCCGGCACTTCGCCCGCGCCTTCCGGGCCGAGACGGGCACGACGCCCGGCCGCTACGTCGACCGCGTCCGCCTGGAACACGCCCGGCGCCTCCTGGAGGACACCGCCGACGGTGTCGAGGAGGTCTCCCGCGCGAGCGGCTACGGCACACCGGAGGCGATGCGCCGCGCCTTCGTCAAAGCGCTCGACACGGCACCGGCCGAGTACCGACGCCGTTTCCGCCCGTCACTCACCAACTGAACCTCACTGAACCTCACAGAACCTCACCCAGGAGAGAACGCCATGCAGATCGCGATCGTCCTCTACGACCGCTTCACCGCCCTGGACGCCGTGGGCCCGTACGAGACCCTCGGACGGCTGCCCGACGCGGAGACCGTGTTCGTCGCCGAGCACACGGGCCCGGTCCGCAACGACGTGGGAAGCCTCGCCCTCACGGCCGACAGGACTCTGGCCGAGGTGGCGCACCCCGACATCGTCGTGGTCCCCGGCGGCCCGGGACAGTTCGACCAGATGGACAACGAGGTGCTGCTGGACTGGCTGCGCGCCGTCGACGCCACCAGCACCTGGACGACGTCCGTGTGCAGCGGCTCGCTGCTGCTCGGCGCCGCCGGGCTCCTCGACGGCCGCCGCGCCACCTCCCACTGGCTGGCCCTCGACCTCCTCAAGGAGTACGGCGCCGAGGCGACGGGGGAGCGGGTCGTGTTCGACGGCAAGTACGTCACCGCCGCCGGCGTCTCCTCCGGAATCGACATGGGGCTCACCCTGGTCGGCAAAGTCGCGGGCGACGAACACGCCCAGGCCGTCCAGCTGTTGACGGAGTACGACCCGCAGCCGCCCTACGACGCGGGATCGCCGCACAAGGCGCCCGCGTACCTCGTCGAGGAGTTCCGCACCAACAACCGCTTCAGCCTGACGTAGTCCAGGTGAACCGCGGCTGTCTGCGCTCCAGGAAGGCGGTGACCCCCTCCTCGGTGTCACCACTGCCGAGCGCCTGCGCGGCCCAGTGGGCGTCGCGGTCCGTGCGGCCGTCCGCGAACTCCTTGGCGGCGGCCTGCGTCAGCTGCGAGCGCGAGACCAGCACCCGGGTGAACTCGGCGACACGCTTGTCGAGTTCACCCGAGGGCAGCAGCTCGTCCACCAGGCCGGTACGCAGCGCCCGCTCCGCATCGATCAACTCGCCCGAGAACAGCAGGTACTTGGTGGTCGCAGGGCCCACCAGCGACACCAACCGCCGGGTGGACGAGGCCGCGTAGACGATCCCGAGCTTGGCCGGAGTCACCCCGAACAACGCCCCCTCCTCCGCGAACCGCAGGTCGCAGGCCGCCGCGAGCTGCGAGCCGCCGCCCACGCAGTACCCGCGGACCGCCGCGAGCGTCGGCTTCGGGAACGCGGCGAGCGCCTCCTCGGCGGCCACGGCCAGGCGCTGCGCCTCGTCCGGGGACCCGCGCAGGGTCGAGATGTCGGCCCCGGCGCAGAACGTCCCGCCCTCACCGGTCAGAACCAGTGCGTGTACATCGGCGTCGACGGTCAACTCGTCGAGCAAGGGCGGCAGCGCCCGCCACATGCCGGCCGTCATGGCGTTGCGCTTGGCCGGATGGTGGATGACGACGGTGGCGACACCGTCGGTGACGCGGTGCAGTAGCTGCGGCTCCATGAGCCGGATGCTATCCGCAACCGTCGAACGCACGATCAAGAAGGGGTAGGCGCGCGAGGAGGCGCTGATGGACGGATCGGAGTCGGCCGGGCCAGGTGCGACGCCCGGTGCGGCCACCGCCAAGGACGAGACCGCCAAGCTCAGCCGCGGCTTCGGCTGGCTCGCCGCACTCGGCGTGATCCTGGTGCTCGCCGGGCTGGTCGGACTCATCTACACCGGGCTCGCCACCCTCACCTCGATGCTCCTGTTCGGGTGGCTGCTCCTGATCGGCGGTGTGGTGGGGCTGCTGCACGCGATCCAGGCACGCGGCACCAACTTCTTCTGGCTCGGCGTCGTCGTCGCGGCCCTGAACATCGCGGCGGGCGTGGTGATCATGAGCAGGCCGGAGGCGGCCGCAGAGGCGCTGACCATGTTCGCGGCCCTGCTGTTCCTGACCGGCGGTGTGTTCCGGCTGGCCGGCAGCCTCGTGGTGCGCGGCCCGCAGTTCGGCTGGACCCTGCTGCAGGGCACCTTCGACCTGCTGCTGGGCATCCTCGTGCTCGCCGCCTGGCCGAGCAGCAGCAAGTACGTCATCGGCACCTTCTTCGGACTGGCGCTGCTCTTCGACGGCCTCGGTCTGATCGCCACCGGCTACGGTGGGCGCCGCATCGTCGGCATGGTCTCCGAACGGCTCACCGCGGAGGCGGTCGAGGGGGACGAATCGGTTGAGTCCGGCGGCAAACCCGTACAACCCGAATAGTTCTGTAAGTCGGCACAACGGGGACGGGATCGGTCCCATCAGGTGACGTCGTCATACCCGAACGGTCAAATGCCGTCGATAGTCGCTGACTTCTGTTCAGTTCTCGGGTCCGGAGCAGCGCGTTACTGACACTCGACGTGTGGTGACAATCGAGCGCAAGGGTGGCGACCGAACGATGGAGAACCATGGGCGGGGGCCCGACCCGCGCCCAGAAGGCGGCGGGCAGACGCCCCCCGACGCGAGACCGCCGGGACCGCTGCCGTACGAAGGGGTGTGGCGGTTCACCGCTCCCGCCGTCGACGCCTCCGTACCCCAGGCGCGGCACGCCGTCCGCGATCTGCTCGCCCGGCAGGGAGTGCCCGTGTCGGCCGATCTGGTCCACGGACTCCTGCTGATCGTCTCCGAACTGGTCACGAACGCCGTCCGGCACGCGGCCCTGCTGTCGCCGATGCTCGCGGTCGAGATCGCCGTCGGCGCCGAGTGGGTGCGGGTCTCCGTGGAGGACAATCACCCCTACCGCCCGACAGCCCTGGAGGCCGACCACGGGCAGACCGGCGGCCGGGGCCTGCTGCTCGTGCGGGAGGTCACCAGGGAGGCGGGCGGGGTGTGCGACGTCGAGCACACGGCGAGCGGCGGCAAGGTGATCTGGGCCGCCCTGCCGCTCAAGCCCGCCGAACTGATCTGAGGGCCGGGGCTACCAGCCCGCGGCCGGGCCCGTCAGCTCCCGGACCGCGGGACGAGCCGCGTCCAGCACGGTCATGAACCACGACGAGAAGGTGTCCTTCGCGTGCCGCTCGGCCAGTTCGGCGGCGGTCACGAAGGCCGTCGAGCCGACCTCCTCCGGATCGGGCCGCAGCGCCGACTGCACCATCCCGACGAAGAGGTGGTTGTACTCCTGCTCCACCAGGCCCGAGTCCGGGTCCGGGTGGTTGTAGCGGACGGTGCCCGCCTCGGCCATCAGCGACGGCGAGACCCCGAGCTCCTCGTACGTCCGCCGGGCGGCCGCCGCGAAGGGCGCCTCGCCGGGGTAGGGGTGGCCGCAGCAGGTGTTCGACCAGACGCCCGGGGAGTGGTACTTGCCGAGGGCCCGCTGCTGCAGCAGCAGCCGGCCGCGCTCGTCGAAGAGGAACACGGAGAACGCGCGGTGCAGTTGCCCCGGCGCCTGGTGGGCGGCGAGCTTCTCCGCCGTGCCGATGGTGTTGCCGTCCTCGTCGACCAGTTCCAGCATGATCGCTTCAGCGGTGCCGTTCGACGAACTGTGCGTCGCGGTGGCAGGTGTGATCGGCATACCCATCCTTCGCCTCGGTCTTCGAACCTCAAGTCTGCCGTACGAAACCGGCACTCCCGACACTTCGCGGCTCCCGCATGTCCCGCCCCGCGAGCCGTCGGATACCCGTTCGTGCCCGGTGACGGCGACGGGGAACCGCGCCGCGGCGCTGATACGCCAGGCGTCTGCTGCCGGCCGCCTGCGACGACCGGAGGCGGTGCGTAGCCGGTCCTCAGTGGCAGAGCCTCGCCTCGTGCTCCGCGTGACCGCTCGGCTCCAGCTGGAACGTGCAGTGCTCCACGTCGAAGTGGTCGCCCAGGCAGCCCTGGAGCTCGTGGAGCATCTTCTCGTGGCCGATCGCGTTGAGCGTGTCGGAGCTGACGACCACGTGGGCGGAGAGGACCGGCATGCCCGAGGTGATGGTCCAGGCGTGCAGGTCATGGACGTCCTCGACGCCGGGCAGCGCGATGATGTGCGACCGCACCTCCGCCATGTCGACGTCCTTGGGAGCCGCCTCCAGCAGGACGTCGAGCGTCTCGTGCAGGAGCTTCCAGGTGCGCGGCACGATCATCAGGCCGATGACGAGCGAGGCGATCGGGTCGGCGGCCTGCCAGCCGGTCGTCATGATGACGAGGGCGGAGATCAGCACCGCCAGCGAACCCAGCGCGTCCGCAGCCACCTCCAGGAAGGCGCCGCGCACGTTCAGGCTGTCCTTCTGGCCCCGCATCAGCAGCGTCAGCGAGATCATGTTCGCGACCAGGCCGATCAGACCGAAGACGACGGTCAGGCCGCCCTCGGTGTCGGCGGGCGTCATGAAGCGCTGGATCGCCTCGTACAGGACGTAACCGCCGACCCCGAGCAGCAGCAGACAGTTGGCGAGCGCGGCGAGGATCTCGGCGCGCGCGTACCCGAATGTGCGGTTCGTGCTCGCCGGCCGGTTGGCGAAGTGGATCGCGAGCAGCGCCATGCCCAGGCCCAGCGCGTCCGTCGCCATGTGCGCCGAGTCCGCGATGAGCGCGAGCGAGTCCGCGAGGAGACCGCCGACGATCTCGACGACCATCACGGCGAGCGTGATCGACAGCGCGACGCGCAGTCTTCCCCGGTACGCCGCGGCCGCCGTACCCGTGGTGGGCGCGGCGTGCGCGTGTCCGTGATCGTGCCCAGCCCCCATGGAAGCCGCCTTCCTGCGCTCTGCTCGGGATCACAGTGAACTACGGGCAGGGGGTATCGGGCAACGCGGCAGTGAACACCGTTGTCATGTGCCCTGACCTGCGGAAACGATCCGCTGGTCAGAGCATCGGAAGATCACCTGGCGGATGTCTCGGGATGGTGCAGCAGCCAGCCCTCCCACGCCGACTCGACCATCTCGCGTACCCCTCGCCGTGCGCTCCAGCCCAGCTCGGCCGCGGCTCGGGCGGCCGAGGCGACCGCGCGCGGCGCGTCACCGGGACGGCGCGGCTCGACGAGCGCCGGCCGGGTGTCTCCGCTCACCTCGCCTATCAGCGTGAGGAGCTCGCGCACCGACACGCCTTCGCCGCGGCCGACGTTCACCGTCAGATCGCCCCCGGCGGTGTCCCCGGCCAGCCGCCGGGCCGCCGCGAGGTGGGCCTCGGCGAGGTCGGAGACGTGGATGTAGTCACGGATGCAGGTGCCGTCCGGTGTCGGGTAGTCGTCGCCGAAGATCCGCGGGGACTCGTCGCGCGTGAGCCGGTCGAAGACCATCGGGACCACGTTGAAGACGCCGGTGTCGGCCAGCTCGGGCGCGGCCGCCCCCGCCACGTTGAAGTAGCGCAGGCACACGGTCGCGATGCCGTGGGCTCGGCCCGCCGCCCGCACCAGCCACTCCCCGGCCAGCTTCGTCTCGCCGTAGGGGTTCACCGGGGCGCAGGAGGTGTCCTCCGTGATGAGGTCCACGTCCGGGTTGCCGTAGACGGCCGCGGAAGAGGAGAACAGGAAGCGCCGGACATCCGCCCCGGCCGCCGCCTCCAGGAGCGTGGCGAGGCCGCCCACGTTCTCCTGGTAGTAGCGCGTCGGCTGGGCCACGGACTCACCGACCTGCTTGCGGGCCGCGAGATGCACCACACCCGTCACCGCGTGCTCGGCGAGGACCCGCTTCAGCAGCTGCCCGTCCAGCGACGAACCCTGCACCAGCTCGATGTCCGCCGGGAGGCGGGCCGGCACCCCGGCCGACAGGTCGTCGAGCACGACGACGCGCTCACCGGCCTCGGCCATCGCCCGCGTCACGTGTGCCCCGATGTATCCGGCCCCGCCGGTGATCAGCCATGTCATGGACGCCCACCCTATGCCGGTGCCCCACGCACCCCGGCCCGAGCCGTTCACGACCGTCTCCCAGGGCGCCGCGGGCAATGCCGTGAATGTGCCGGTATGCGGCAGCGGTTTGTGGCGCGGGCCCCGGATCCCCGATGATGATCGCGGCGGAGGCGACCGAGCAGACCGGGTTGATCGGGCCGTGAACGGGCGGTGAACGGCCGCTTCCGTTCATCCGATAGCCTCTGCCGACACGCCGCCCGGCCGCTGTTCTCGGCGCCAGGGCGCCCTCCATCACGCAACGCCCGGCGCGAGGCCGCGCCGGGCACCCAGGGAGTGAGTTCGCTGTCGACCGCCATCCTCACCGGCCAGCCGGTCCCCGGATCGTCGCTCGAGGGCGATCTGCGGTCGCTCGGCTTCGACGTGCGGGTCGCCTCCGACGCCGGTGACGCCGAAACGCTCCTCGCCGCGGTTCCGGCGGACCAGCGCGTCGCCCTCGTCGACGCCCGCTTCGTCGGGCACCTCCACGCACTGCGCCTCGGCCTCACCGACCCCCGGTTCGCCGCCGCGGGCCTGCCCGGCGCCGTCACCGTGCAGCCCGAGGCCCGCCGGGCGCTGACCCGGGCCATGGCCCGCGAGAGCTCCGCAGCCGGAAGTGTCGCCGTCGCCACGGACAACCTCGCCGACCGCATCACCGCGGCCCTCGCCGCGGACGGCCTCGACGTGCGCCGCCCGGAACTCGGCACGCTCGTCGCCGCGGTCCCCGCCGACCCCCAGGAGCGCAACGAAGCCCGGCAGGCCGTCTCCGCCGTGGACGACGAGGCCGTACGGCTGCGCTCGGCGGTGAAGGCCCGCGACGGCTTCTTCACGACGTACTGCATCAGCCCGTACTCGCGCTACATCGCCCGCTGGTGCGCCCGCCGCGGCCTGACCCCGAACCAGGTCACCACCGCCTCGCTCGTCACCGCCCTGATAGCGGCAGGCTGCGCCGCCACCGGCACCCGCGCCGGGTTCGTCGCGGCGGGACTGCTCCTGCTGTTCTCCTTCGTCCTTGACTGCACCGACGGGCAGCTCGCCCGCTACTCGCTGCAGTACTCCACGCTCGGCGCCTGGCTCGACGCGACCTTCGACCGCGCCAAGGAGTACGCCTACTACGCGGGCCTCGCTCTCGGGGCGGCCCGCGGCGGCGACGACGTGTGGGCGCTCGCCCTCGGCGCGATGATCCTGCAGACCTGCCGGCACGTCGTCGACTTCTCCTTCAACGAGGCGAACCACGACGCCACCGCCAACACCAGCCCCACCGCCGCGCTCTCCGACAAGCTCGACAGCGTCGGCTGGACGGTCTGGGTGCGCCGGATGATCGTGCTTCCGATCGGCGAGCGCTGGGCGATGATCGCCGTCCTGACGGCCCTCACCACGCCCCGCATCACCTTCTACGCCCTGCTCGTCGGCTGCGCCTTCGCGGCGACGTACACGACGGCCGGCCGGGTGCTGCGCTCGCTGACCCGCAAGGCGAAGCGCACGGACCGGGCCGCGCAGGCGCTGGCGGACCTGGCGGACAGCGGACCGCTCGTCGAACTGCTCACCCCCGTCCTGCGGGGCAAGCCGCGCCGCACAGCCCCGCTCTCCGCGGCCTTCGGAGCCGTCGCGATGGTGACCGCGGCCTGGGCGTTCGGGCCGGGCTGGCAGCTGGTCCTGCTGGCCGGCCTGTATGTCCTGCTCTCGGTGGAAGCCGTGTCGCACCCCCTCAAGGGCGCCCTGGACTGGCTGATCCCGCCGTTCTTCCGGGCGGCCGAGTACTGCACCGTGCTGATCCTGGCCGCCGAAGCGGACGTGAACGGAGCCCTTCCTGCGGCTTTCGGCCTGGTGGCCGCGGTCGCCTACCATCACTACGACACGGTGTACCGCATTCGCGGCAACGCCGGCGCGTCCCCGCACTGGCTGGTGCGGGCGATCGGCGGGCACGAAGGCAGGACGCTGCTGGTCACCGTCCTGGCCGCGCTGCTCACCGCCACACAGTTCAAGGTCGCGCTCACGGCGCTCGCCGTGGCCGTGGCCCTGCTGGTGCTCTTCGAGAGCATCCGCTTCTGGGTGTCCTCCGGGGCCCCCGCCGTACACGATGAAGGAGAACCCGCATGATCGGCCTCGTGCTGGCGGCCGGCGCCGGAAGGCGTCTGCGTCCCTACACCGACAGCCTTCCCAAGGCTCTCGTTCCGGTGGGACCCGCAGGCATAGAGGACAGCATCACGGTTCTCGACCTGACCCTCGGCAACTTCGCGGAGATCGGCCTGACGGAGGTCGGCATCATCGTCGGCTACCGCAAGGAAGCCGTCTACGAGCGCCAGGCCGCCCTGGAGGCGAAGTACGGCGTCAAGATCACGCTGATCGACAACGACAAGGCCGAGGAGTGGAACAACGCCTACTCCCTGTGGTGCGGCCGTGACGCCCTCAAGGACGGCGTGATCCTCGCCAACGGCGACACCGTCCACCCGGTCTCCGTCGAGAAGACGCTGCTCGCCGCCCGCGGCGACGGCAAGAAGATCATCCTCGCCCTCGACACGGTGAAGTCCCTCGCCGACGAGGAGATGAAGGTCGTCGTGGACCCCGCCAAGGGCGTCCAGAAGATCACCAAGCTGATGGACCCGTCCGAGGCCACCGGTGAGTACATCGGGGTCACCCTCATCGAGGGCGAGGCCGCCGCCGAGCTGGCCGACGCCCTGAAGACGGTGTGGGAGGCCGACCCGCAGCAGTTCTACGAGCACGGCTACCAGGAACTGGTCAACCGCGGCTTCCGGATCGACGTGGCACCGATCGGCGACGTCAAGTGGGTCGAGATCGACAACCACGAGGACCTCGCCAAGGGACGGGAGATCGCGTGCCAGTACTGACGAGGCTCATTCCCTCGCCGGTCGTCGTGGACATCCGCCCGGGTGCCCTGGACGACCTGGCGGGCGTGCTCTCCGACCAGCGGATCTCGCACTCCGGCAAGCTGGCCATCGCGGTCAGCAACGGCTCGGGCGCCCGGCTGCGCGAGCGGCTGGAGCCCTCGCTGCCGGGTGCGACCTGGTACGAGGTCGGCGGCGGCACCCTCGACGACGCGGTCCGGCTGGCCGACGCCATAAAGTCCGGCCACTACGACGCCGTCGTGGGTCTCGGCGGCGGCAAGATCATCGACTGTGCGAAGTTCGCCTCCGCGCGCGTCGGCCTCCCGCTGGTCGCCGTCGCCACGAACCTCGCGCACGACGGCCTGTGCTCGCCGGTCGCGACGCTCGACAACGACGCGGGCCGCGGCTCCTACGGCGTACCGAATCCCATCGCGGTCGTCATCGACCTCGACGTGATCCGGGAGGCCCCGGTCCGCTTCGTCCGCTCCGGCATCGGCGACGCCCTGTCCAACATCTCCGCGGTGGCGGACTGGGAGCTGGCCGGCCGCGTCAACGGCGAGAAGATCGACGGTCTCGCCGCCGCGATGGCCCGGCAGGCCGGCGAGGCCGTGCTGCGCCACCCCGGCGGGATCGGCGACGACGCCTTCCTCCAGGTGCTGGCCGAGGCACTGGTCCTCACCGGGATCGCCATGTCGGTGTCGGGCGACTCCCGCCCCTCCTCCGGCGCCTGCCACGAGATCAACCACGCCTTCGACCTCCTCTTCCCCAAGCGCGCGGCGAGCCACGGCGAGCAGTGCGGCCTGGGCGCGGCCTTCGCGATGTACCTGCGAGGGGCGCACGAGGAGGCGGCCTACATGGCCGAGGTACTGCGCCGGCACGGACTGCCGGTGCTGCCGGAGGAGATCGGCTTCACCGTGGACGAGTTCGTCCAGGTCGTGGAGTTCGCTCCGCAGACCCGGCCCGGCCGCTACACGATCCTCGAGCACCTCGACCTGAAGACCAACCAGATCAAGGACATCTACACCGACTATGCCAAGGCCATCAGTAGCTGAACTCCGCCCCGTCGTTCACCCCGCAGGGGTGAAGGACCGGCGCAGCGGTGAGCACTGGATGGGACGCCTCTACATGCGCGAGGTGTCCCTGCGAATCGACCGCTACCTGGTCGACACCAGCGTCACGCCCAACCAGCTCACCTACCTGATGACCGTTTTCGGTGTACTCGCGGCCCCGGCACTTCTGGTGCCGGGGATCACGGGCGCCGTGCTCGGCGTCGTGATGGTCCAGCTGTACCTGCTGCTGGACTGCGTCGACGGCGAAGTCGCGCGCTGGAACAAGCAGTTCTCGCTCGGCGGGGTCTACCTGGACCGGGTCGGGGCCTATCTCACCGATGCCGCGGTCCTGGTCGGCCTCGGCCTGCGCGCCGCCGATCTGTGGGGCCCCGGGCGCATCGACTGGCTGTGGGCCTTCCTCGGCACCCTGGCCGCCCTCGGCGCGATCCTGGTCAAGGCCGAGACCGACCTCGTCGGCGTCGCCCGCCACCAGGGTGGGCTGCCGCCGGTGAAGGAGTCCGCGTCCGAGCCGCGCTCCTCCGGCATGGCACTGGCCCGCAGGGCCGCCGGCGCACTCAAGTTCCACCGGCTGATCCTCGGAATCGAGGCGTCCCTGCTGATCCTGGTCCTCGCGATCATGGACGCGAGCCGGGGCGACCTGTTCTTCACCCGCCTCGGCACCGCCGTACTCGCCGGCATCGCACTGCTCCAGACCCTGCTGCACCTCGTGTCCATCCTCGCCTCCAGCAGGCTGAAATGAGTACGGCCATGAACAGTGCGGCCCTGAAGGTCGGCGCGGTCATCATCACCATGGGCAACCGCCCCGACGAGCTGCGCGCCCTGCTCGACTCCGTCGCCAAGCAGGACGGCGACGCGGTCCAGGTCGTCGTGGTCGGCAACGGCTCGCCCGTCCCGGAGGTCCCCGAGGGCGTCCGCACGGTCGAGCTGCCCGAGAACCTGGGCATCCCCGGCGGCCGCAACGTCGGCATCGAGGCCTTCGGCCCCGGCGGCACCGACGTCGACATCCTGCTCTTCCTGGACGACGACGGCCTGCTCGCCCAGCACGACACGGCCGAGCTGTGCCGCACCGCCTTCGCGGCCGACCCCGAACTCGGCATCATCAGCTTCCGCATCGCCGACCCCGAGACCGGCGTCACCCAACGCCGCCATGTGCCGCGGCTGCGCGCCTCCGACCCGATGCGCAACTCCCGCGTGACCACCTTCCTCGGCGGCGCCAACGCCGTCCGTACGAAGGTGCTGGCCGAGGTCGGCGGACTCCCGGACGCGTTCTTCTACGCGCACGAGGAAACCGATCTGGCATGGCGGGCCCTCGACGCGGGCTGGATGATCGACTACCGGTCCGACATGGTGCTGTACCACCCCACGACTGCCCCGTCCCGGCACGCGGTCTACCACCGCATGGTGGCCCGCAACCGCGTCTGGCTCGCGCGCCGCAACCTGCCCGCGCCGCTGGTCCCGGTCTACCTCGGCGTCTGGATGCTCCTGACGCTGGCCCGCAGGCCCTCCGCCCCCGCCCTGAAGGCGTGGTTCGGCGGTTTCAAGGAGGGCTGGACCAGCCCGTGCGGGCCCCGGCGCCCCATGAAGTGGCGTACGGTGTGGCGGCTGACCCGACTGGGCCGACCGCCGGTCATCTGACAAGCTCGATATCTGAGAGCATGCGGCCGTACCCCGGTGCCTGGCGTGTGCCCAGGCCCGATCCGGCTGCGTACTGATGCGTAATGATGCGTACTTAGAGGACGAAAGTTTCCACTTGTGAGTGAGACAACGCAGGACGGCGGAGTCGCGGTGAGCGCCCGACCGTCGCCCGATGAAGGGCTTTCATCGGCCGACCTGGCTGCCAGGTACGGGCTCGCCGTGAGCGGCGCCCGGCCCGGCCTCGCCGAGTACGTCCGCCAGCTCTGGGGACGGCGTCACTTCATCCTTGCCTTCTCGCAGGCGAAGCTCACCGCGCAGTACAGCCAGGCCAAGCTCGGCCAGCTGTGGCAGGTGGCCACACCGCTGCTGAACGCGGCCGTGTACTACTTCATCTTCGGCTTCATCCTCAAGGCCAGCCGAGGCATGGCGCACGACGTGTACATCCCGTTCCTGGTCACCGGGGTGTTCGTCTTCACCTTCACGCAGAGCTCGATCATGGCGGGGGTCCGCGCGATCTCCGGCAACCTCGGCCTGGTGCGCGCGCTGCACTTCCCGCGCGCCTCGCTGCCGATCTCCTTCGCGCTGCAGCAGCTCCAGCAGCTGCTCTTCTCGATGATCGTGCTGTTCGCCGTGGCGGTCGCGTTCGGCAGCTACCCCGGTCTGTCGTGGCTGCTGATCTTCCCGGTGCTGGTCCTGCAGTTCCTGTTCAACACCGGCCTCGCGCTGATCGTGGCCCGGGCGGGCGCCAAGACCCCCGACCTCGCGCAGCTGATGCCGTTCCTGCTGCGCACCTGGATGTACGCGTCCGGCGTGATGTTCTCCATCGCGCACATGCTGGAGGGCCGCCCGGAGTGGATCGCCCGCGCCCTCCAGGTGAACCCGGCCGCCGTCTACATGGACCTGATGCGCTTCGCGCTCATCGACGGCTACGGATCCGGCAACCTGCCGCCGCATGTCTGGCTCATCGCGCTGTTCTGGGCCGTAGCAATCTCCGTCGGCGGATTCGTGTACTTCTGGAAGGCGGAAGAGAGGTACGGCCGTGGCTGAGACCGAGCAGCGTTCCCACGTTCCCACCGTCATCGCGGACGAGCTGCACATCGTCTACCGCGTCAACGGAGCCAAGACCGGCAAGGGCAGTGCGACCTCCGCCCTCAGCCGCATCCTCAAGCGCGGCGAGGAGCGCGGCGTGCGCAAGGTGCACGCCGTCAGGGGCGTCTCCTTCACCGCCTACCGCGGCGAGGCCATCGGCCTGATCGGCTCCAACGGCTCCGGCAAGTCCACCCTGCTGCGCGCGATCGCCGGGCTGCTCCCCGCCGAGAAGGGCCACGTCTACACCGACGGTCAGCCCTCGCTGCTCGGCGTCAACGCGGCCCTGATGAACGACCTGACCGGCGAGCGGAACGTCATCCTGGGCGGCCTCGCCATGGGCATGTCCCGCGAGCAGATCAAGGAGCGCTACGAGGACATCGTCGAATTCTCGGGCATCAACGAGAAGGGCGACTTCATCACCCTCCCGATGCGCACCTACTCGTCCGGCATGGCGGCCCGCCTGCGCTTCTCCATCGCCGCCGCCAAGGACCACGACGTCCTGATGATCGACGAGGCCCTCGCCACCGGCGACCGCAAGTTCCAGAAGCGCTCCGAGGCCCGCATCCGCGAGCTGCGCAAGGAAGCCGGCACGGTGTTCCTGGTCAGCCACAACAACAAGTCGATCCGCGACACCTGCGACCGCGTCCTGTGGCTGGAACGCGGTGAGCTGCGCATGGACGGCCCGACCGACGAGGTCCTCAAGGAATACGAGAAGTTCACGGGTAAGTGACCCGAATTGCCCAGGGCCCCGCCGGAACTGCTCCGGCGGGGCCCTGCGTCTGCAAGGGAAACGCCAACTGCCTCTGCCCTTAGGAATCTTGACGCCAATCGGTGTGTTCTTGTGATGTGCAGGACACCCCGACGGAGCATGGCGCGTTGTACAACGTAAGCTGTACCGGTGCTGAATCGCGTCAAGTGGGGCGATAATGCGCGACACCGGCACCGCCGCGCTGCGCGGACCTCCGGGCGGCGTGTCCGAAATGGGCAGTATTGGGTCGGCAGTGTAGAACGGGAGATGTGACGGCCATGGCTACGGAAACTCTCCAGCTGCGCGCTGCGCGTGCCGTCCCCGTACCGGGAAGTGAGCGGTGACGGGAGCCGGGACGGAGCGCGCCGGGGACCCTGAGCGCAGCACGCTCGACAAGGCCGCGCACGAGAACTTCCCCGTGGCGCCGTTCTTTCTGCCCAAGGCCTGGCGCGACGACCTGATGGCCGTGTACGGCTTCGCCCGCCTCGTGGACGACATCGGCGACGGCGACCTGGCCCCCGGCGGCGCGGACGCCCGCCTGCTCGGCGTTTCGCCGCAGGACGCCGATGACCGGCTGCTCCTGCTCGACGCCTTCGAGGCCGACCTGCACCGGGTGTTCGACTCGACGCCGCGCCACCCCCTGCTGCGCAGGCTGCAGCCCACCGTCCGGCGCGCCCGCCTCACCCCCGAGCCCTTCCTCGGCCTGATCGCCGCCAACCGCCAGGACCAGCTGGTCACCCGGTACGAGACATACGAGGACCTGGTCGCCTACTGCGAGCTCTCCGCCAACCCCGTCGGCCGCCTCGTCCTCTCCGTCACCGGCACCTCGACGCCCGAGCGCGTCCGCCGCTCCGACGCCGTCTGCACCGCACTGCAGATCGTCGAACACCTCCAGGACGTCGCCGAGGACCTCGGCCGCGACCGGATCTACCTGCCCGCCCAGGACATGAAGCGCTTTCACGTCCAGGAGGCGGATCTCGCCACGCCCACCGCGGGCGCATCATTGCGCGCTCTGGTTGCATACGAATCGGAACGCGCCCTGAACCTCCTGAATGAAGGCACCCCCCTCGTGGGTAGCGTCCACGGCAGGCTGAAGCTGCTGCTCGCAGGGTTCGTGGCGGGGGGAAGGGCGGCGATCCACGCGATCGCCGCCGCTGAATACGACGTACTTCCCGGCCCGCCCAAGCCCGGCAAGCTCCGGCTGCTGCGTGAGGCGGGCGTGACTCTGCGAGGAGAGGGGTGATCCGGACCGTGGAGTCGGAACAGCATGTGTCCGCACCGGTACTCGCCGCGTACAGCTACTGCGAGGCAGTGACCGGGCAGCAGGCCAGGAACTTCGCGTACGGCATCAGACTGCTGCCGACGCCCAAGCGCCGTGCGATGTCCGCGCTCTACGCGTTCTCGCGGCGCGTCGACGACATCGGTGACGGTGCGCTCGCACCGGACGTCAAGGCGACCCGTCTGGAGGAGACGAGGGCGTTGCTCAAACAGGTCCGCGAGGGCCTGATCGACGAGGACGACACCGACCCGGTCGCGGTCGCCCTCGCCCACGCGGGCAGGCACTTCCCGATCCCGCTCGGGGGCCTCGACGAGCTCATCGACGGCGTCGTCATGGACGTCCGCGGCGAGACCTACGAGACCTGGGACGACCTGAAGGTCTACTGCCGCTGTGTGGCCGGGGCGATCGGGCGGCTCTCGCTCGGTGTGTTCGGCACGGAACGGGGAGCGCGCGGAGCCGAGCGCGCGCCGGAGTATGCCGACACGCTCGGGCTCGCGCTCCAGCTCACCAACATCCTGCGGGACGTGCGTGAGGACGCCGAGGGCGGGCGTACCTATCTGCCCGCCGACGACCTGGCCAAGTTCGGCTGTTCGGCCGGGTTCAGCGGGGCGAATCCACCCGAGGGTTCCGATTTCGCGGGCCTCGTGCACTTCGAAGTGCGTCGGGCCCGCGCTCTTTTCGCGGAGGGCTACCGGCTGCTGCCCATGCTGGACCGGCGCAGCGGCGCCTGTGTGGCGGCCATGGCCGGCATCTACCGCCGCCTCCTCGACCGCATCGAGCGCGAGCCGGAGGCGGTGCTGCGCGGCCGGGTCTCGCTGCCCGGGCGGGAGAAGGCCTACGTCGCCGTGCGCGGTCTGTCGGGCCTCGACGCCCGGCATGTGTCGCGCCAGGCCGTCAGGAGGCGCGCCTGATGGACAAACTGGGCCAAGGTGATTCCAACGGAGGAAACCGGCAGGCAACCCTCCGCTGCCGCGTGGCGTCCCTGACTGCAACGACCTGCCGTGCATCGTTCAAGCACCGCGGCACGGTCGAGGGGGAGGGTGCACGATGAGTGAGGCCACGGAGGCCGAGACGCCGGGCGCGTCCGTGCCGGCGTCGGCCGTGGTGGTCGGCGGAGGGCTCGCCGGGATCACCGCCGCGCTCGCGCTCGCCGACGCCGGCGTGCGGGTGACCCTGCTGGAGGGGCGGCCACGGCTCGGCGGACTCGCCTTCTCCTTCCGGCGCGGCGATCTCACCGTGGACAACGGACAGCACGTGTACCTGCGCTGCTGCACCGCCTACCGGTGGTTCCTCGACCGCGTCGACGGGGCCTCGCTCGCGCCGTTGCAGGATCGTCTCGACGTGCCCGTTCTCGACGCAGAGGCCAGGCCCGGGCGACGGCTCGGCAGAATCGGCCGCACGGCACTGCCCGTACCGCTGCATCTGGCGAAAAGCCTCGCGACGTATCCCCATCTGTCGCTCGCCGAGCGCGCCAAGGTCGGCCGTGCCGCACTGGCGCTCAAGGGCCTCGACCTCGCCGATCCGGCGCTCGACGCGCAGAACTTCGGCACCTGGCTGGCCGAGCACGGTCAGTCGCAGCGTGCCATCGAGGCACTGTGGGACCTGGTGGGGGTCGCCACCCTCAACGCGGTGGCCGGCGATGCTTCGCTCGGGCTCGCCGCGATGGTGTTCAAGACCGGTCTGCTGTCCGACCCGGGCGCGGCCGACATCGGCTGGGCGCGCGTCCCGCTGGGCGAACTGCACGACACTCTGGCCCGCAAGGCGCTCGACTCCGCGGGCGTGCGTACCGAAGTCCGTACACGCGTCACCTCCATCTCCCCCTACGAAAACGGGCGTTGGAGCGTTCAGGTTCCCGGCGAGAGCATCGACGCCGACGCGGTCGTCCTCGCCGTACCCCAGCGCGAGACGCACGACCTGCTGCCCGAGGGTGCGCTCGACGATCCCGGACGCCTGCTGGAGATCGGCACCGCTCCGATCCTCAACATCCATGTGGTCTACGACCGCAAGGTGCTCGCAAGGCCGTTCTTCGCGGCGCTCGGCTCCCCGGTGCAGTGGGTCTTCGACCGCACCGAGGCGTCCGGGCTGCGGGAGGGCCAGTACCTGGCGCTGTCGCAGTCCGCGGCGCAGGACGAGATCGACGCGCCCGTCGCCGCGCTGCGCGAGCGCTATCTGCCGGAGCTGGAGCGGCTGCTGCCCGGCGCGCGCGGCGCCGAGGTGAAGGACTTCTTCGTGACCCGGGAGCGCACGGCGACGTTCGCCCCCACCCCCGGCGTCGGGCGACTGCGGCCCGGCGCCCGCACCAAGGCCCCCGGCCTGTACCTGGCCGGAGCGTGGACCGCCACAGGGTGGCCCGCGACCATGGAGAGTGCGGTCCGCAGTGGTGTCGGTGCGGCCGGTGCCGCACTGAGCGCCCTGGGCCGGTCCCGCGATCACCTTCTCGAAGTCTTCGAGTCCTTCGAGGAGGCGGCATGACGCTCGATCTGCACGGGACTGGTCCCCGCACCCCCGGTACCGCAACAAGAGGAGAGACTGTGCCCACTGTGCCCCCGGCCGAAACGGCTGCCGACGCGGTGGACGTGACCGCGCTCCTGGAGCGCGGCCGGACCCTGGCAACACCGGTACTGCGGGCGGCCGTCGACCGCCTGGCACCCCCCATGGACACCGTCGCCGCCTACCACTTCGGCTGGATCGACGCCGAGGGCAACCCTGCCGACGGTGACGGCGGCAAGGCCGTGCGCCCCGCGCTCGCCGTGCTCTCCGCGCAGGCCGCCGGCGCCGACCCCGAGGTCGGCGTGCCCGGCGCGGTCGCGGTCGAGCTGGTGCACAACTTCTCGCTGCTGCACGACGACCTCATGGACGGGGACGAGCAGCGCCGCCACCGCGACACCGTCTGGAAGGTGCACGGGCCCGCCCAGGCCATCCTCGTCGGCGACGCCCTGTTCGCGCTGGCCAACGAAGTTCTGCTGGAACTGGGCACCGTCGAGGCCGGCCGTGCCACCCGCCGACTGACCAGCGCCACCCGCGCCCTCATCGACGGCCAGGCGCAGGACATCTCCTACGAGCACCGCGAGCGCGTCACCGTCGAGGAGTGCCTGGAGATGGAGGGCAACAAGACGGGCGCCCTGCTCGCCTGCGCCTGCTCCATCGGCGCGGTGCTCGGCGGCGCCGACGACCGCACGGCCGACACCCTGGAGAAGTACGGCTACCACCTCGGCCTCGCCTTCCAGGCCGTCGACGACCTCCTCGGCATCTGGGGCGACCCGGAGGCCACCGGCAAGCAGACCTGGAGCGATCTGCGCCAGCGCAAGAAGTCCCTGCCCGTGGTGGCAGCGCTCGCCGCGGGCGGACCCGCCTCCGAGCGCCTCGGCGAACTCCTCGCCGCCGACGCCAAGAGCAACGACTTCGAGAACTTCTCCGAGGAGGAGTTCGCCGCGCGCGCCGCGCTCATCGAGGAGGCGGGCGGCCGCGAGTGGACCGCCCAGGAGGCGCGCCGCCAGCACACCATCGCCATCGACGCACTGGACTCCATCGCCATGCCCGAGCGGGTGCGGGACGAGTTCGTGGCGCTGGCCGACTTCGTCGTCGTACGGAAGAGATGATCGTTATCGGTCGAATATCCCTCGCTTAGTCGCCGGCCGGTGCCCGGCAGCGCACGAGCACCGGCCGACGGCGGACCCAGCAGAAGAACCACTGCACGAAGGGGAAGCCATGACAGCGACGACCGACGGAAGCACCGGGGCCCTGCCGCCCCGCGCTGCCTCGGCCAGCGACACCCGCAAACAGACGACTCCCGAGGCGGCCGGGACAGTCGAGACCCGAGACGCCGCCGCGCTTGCGATGCAGCGTGCCACCGACTTCCTGCTCACCCGGCAGGACGCCGAGGGCTGGTGGAAGGGCGACCTCGAGACCAACGTCACGATGGACGCCGAGGATCTGCTGCTCCGTCAGTTCCTGGGCATCCAGGACGAGGCGACCACGCGGGCCGCCGGGCTGTTCATCCGCGGCGAGCAGCGGGACGACGGCGCCTGGGCGACGTTCTACGGCGGCCCGGGCGAACTCTCCACCACCATCGAGGCGTACGTCGCCCTGCGGCTGGCCGGGGACAGCCCGGACGAGCCGCACATGGCGCGGGCGTCCGGGTGGATCCGTGAGCGGGGCGGCATCGCCGCGGCCCGCGTCTTCACCCGGATCTGGCTCGCCCTGTTCGGCTGGTGGAAGTGGGACGACCTACCCGAACTCCCGCCGGAGCTCATCTACTTCCCCAAGTGGGTGCCGCTGAACATCTACGACTTCGGGTGCTGGGCGCGGCAGACCATCGTGCCGCTGACGGTCGTCTCCGCCAAGCGCCCGGTGCGGCCCGCCCCGTTCCCGCTGGACGAGCTGCACAGCGACGCCGCCGATCCCAACCCGGTCAAGCCCCTTGCTCCGGTGGCGAGTTGGGACGGTGTCTTCCAGCGCCTGGACAAGGTGCTGCACACCTATCGCAAGGTCGCACCGCGCCGGCTGCGCAAGGCCGCCATGAACACCGCGGCGCGCTGGATCATCGAGCGGCAGGAGAACGACGGCTGCTGGGGTGGCATCCAGCCGCCCGCCGTGTACTCGGTCATCGCGCTGCACCTGCTGGGCTACGACCTCGAACACCCGGTGATGCGGGCCGGGTTGGAGTCCCTGGACCGCTTCACGGTGTGGCGCGAGGACGGGGCGCGGATGATCGAGGCCTGTCAGTCCCCGGTGTGGGACACCTGCCTCGCCACCATCGCGCTCGCCGACGCGGGGCTGCCCGCCGACCATCCGGCGCTGGTGAAGGCCGCGGACTGGATGCTCGGAGAGGAGATCGTCCGGCCCGGCGACTGGTCCGTCAAGCGGCCCCAACTTCCGCCAGGCGGCTGGGCGTTCGAGTTCCACAACGACAACTACCCCGACATCGACGACACCGCCGAGGTGGTGCTCGCGTTGCGCCGGGTCAGGCACCATGACCCGGAGCGCGTCGAGAAGGCCATCGGGCGCGGGGTCCGCTGGAACCTCGGGATGCAGTCGAAGAACGGTGCGTGGGGCGCCTTCGACGTCGACAACACCAGCCCGTTCCCCAACCGGCTGCCGTTCTGCGACTTCGGCGAGGTCATCGACCCGCCGTCCGCGGACGTCACCGCGCACGTCGTCGAGATGCTCGCCTTCGAAGGCCTCGCCCACGATCCGCGCACCCGGCGCGGTATCGAGTGGCTGCTCGCCGAACAGGAGGCGAACGGCTCCTGGTTCGGCCGCTGGGGCGTCAACTACGTCTACGGAACGGGGTCGGTTGTCCCGGCCCTCGTCGCCGCCGGATTCCCCGGCTCGCACCCCGCGATCCGCCGGGCGGTGACCTGGCTGGAGACCGTGCAGAACGAGGACGGCGGCTGGGGGGAGGATCTGCGCTCCTACCACGACGTGGCCGAGTGGAGCGGACGCGGCGCCTCCACGGCCTCCCAGACGGGGTGGGCGCTGATGGCGCTGCTCGCCGCCGGGGAGACCGACTCCAAGGCCGTCGAGCGCGGGGTCGCCTGGCTCGCGGAGACCCAGTTGGCGGACGGCTCCTGGGACGAGCCGTACTTCACCGGGACCGGGTTCCCGTGGGACTTCTCGATCAACTACAACCTCTACCGTCAGGTCTTCCCGCTCACCGCGCTCGGTCGCTACGTCAACGGCGAACCGGTCGTCCAGGTCAAGGGGGTCTGATGGAAAGGCAACCCGCGCCGACTCCGCTCGTGATCGCCTGTGCGCTCGGCATCGAGCACCTCGCGCTGCGCAGCGGCGACCGGAGCGGCGCCGACGGGCCGGTCACCGTGCTGCGCACCGGCATGGGGCCCAAGGCCGCCGAGCGGTCCGTCACCCGCCTGCTCGCCGACCCGGCGCTGCGCGATGCGGCGGTCCTGGCCACGGGCTTCTGCGCGGGGCTCGCACCCGGCATGCACCCCGGTGACCTGGTGGTCGCCGAGGAGACCAGGGACCCGCGCTCCACCACCGCCTGCGTGGGCACCGACCTGCTCGTCAAGGAACTCGTGCGTGCCATGCCGGGGCGCACCGTCCACACGGGGCCGCTCACCGGCTCCGATCACGTCGTCCGCGGTCACGAACGGGCGGATCTGCTCGCGACCGGCGCAATCGCGGTCGACATGGAATCGGCGTCCACGCTCCACAGCGCCGTGCGCACGGGCGTGCGCCCGGTTGCGGCCGTACGGGTGGTCGTGGACGCTCCAGAACATGAACTCGTCCGAATCGGGACGGTGCGCGGTGGAATATCAGCTTTCCGTGTCCTTCGTGCCGTCCTTCCCGCTTTTTTTGAATGGCACCGTTCTTTGCTGCTCCCTCGGAGGTGAGCCATATGGCCATGCCCCTTCGGCAGACCATGAAGGTCGCTGCATACCTGTTTGAACAGAAGCTCAGGAAGCGGGACAAGTTCGCGCTGCTGGTCGAGTTGGAACCGCTCTTCGCGTGCAACCTCGCGTGCGAGGGCTGCGGCAAGATCCAGCACCCGGCGGGGGTGCTGAAGCAGCGCATGCCCGTGGCGCAGGCCGTGGGCGCGGTGCTGGAGTCCGGTGCGCCGATGGTGTCCATCGCCGGCGGTGAGCCGCTGATGCACCCTCAGATCGACGAGATCGTGCGCCAGTTGGTGGCGAAGAAGAAGTTCGTCTTCCTCTGCACCAACGCCATGTTGCTGCGCAAGAAGATGGACAAGTTCAAGCCCTCGCCGTACTTCGCGTGGGCCGTGCACATCGACGGGCTGCGCGAGCGGCACGACGAGTCCGTGGCCAAGGAAGGCGTCTTCGACGAGGCGGTCGAGGCCATCAAGGAGGCCAAGCGGCGCGGCTTCCGGGTCACCACCAACTCGACGTTCTTCAACACCGACACCCCGCAGACCATCATCGAGGTCCTCAACTTCCTCAATGACGACCTGAAGGTGGACGAGATGATGCTCTCGCCCGCCTACGCCTACGAGAAGGCTCCCGACCAGGATCACTTCCTCGGCGTCCAGCAGACCCGGGAGCTGTTCAAGAAGGCCTTCGCGGGCGGCAACAGGCGCCGCTGGCGGCTCAACCAGAGCCCGCTCTTCCTGGACTTCCTGGAGGGCAAGGTCGACTTCCCGTGCACCGCGTGGGCGATCCCGAGCTATTCGCTCTTCGGCTGGCAGAAGCCCTGCTATCTGATGAGCGACGGGTACGTGCAGACGTACAAGCAGCTCCTGGAGGAGACCGACTGGGACTCCTACGGCCGCGGCAAGGACGACCGGTGTGCCAACTGCATGGCGCACTGCGGCTACGAGCCGACCGCCGTCCTCGCGACCATGGGCTCCCTCAAGGAGTCGCTGCGCGCCGCCCGCGAGACCTTCACGGAAAGCAAGGGCTGAGGTCATGACCGCCGTTTCCTTGGGCGTCCCCGAGGTGCCGGTCCGACCGATCGCGGAGCGCCGCCTCTCGCGGCAGATCCAGGTCGGGCCGGTGGCGGTCGGGGGCGGGGCACCCGTCTCGGTGCAGTCGATGACGACGACGCGTACGTCGGACATCGGCGCCACCCTGCAGCAGATCGCGGAACTCACCGCGTCCGGCTGCCAGATCGTCCGCGTCGCCTGTCCCACGCAGGACGACGCCGACGCCCTCGCGACCATCGCCCGCAAGTCGCAGATCCCGGTGATCGCGGACATCCATTTCCAGCCGAAGTACGTGTTCGCCGCGATCGACGCGGGCTGCGCGGCGGTGCGGGTGAACCCGGGCAACATCAAGCAGTTCGACGACAAGGTGAAGGAGATCGCGCGCGCCGCCAAGGACGCGGGCACCCCGATCCGGATCGGCGTCAACGCGGGCTCGCTCGACCGGCGGCTGCTGCAGAAGTACGGCAAGGCCACGCCGGAGGCGCTGGTCGAGTCGGCGCTGTGGGAGGCCTCGCTCTTCGAGGAGCACGGGTTTCGGGACATCAAGATCTCGGTGAAGCACAACGACCCGGTGGTCATGGTCAACGCCTACCGGCAACTGGCCGCCCAGTGCGACTACCCGCTGCACCTCGGCGTCACCGAGGCCGGCCCCGCCTTCCAGGGCACCATCAAGTCGGCGGTCGCCTTCGGCGCGCTGCTCAGCGAGGGCATCGGGGACACCATCCGGGTGTCCCTGTCGGCCCCGCCCGCCGAGGAGTGCAAGGTCGGCATCCAGATCCTGGAGTCCCTCGGGCTCAGGCAGCGGCGCCTGGAGATCGTGTCGTGTCCCTCCTGCGGGCGCGCCCAGGTCGACGTGTACAAGCTGGCCGACGAGGTCACGGCCGGCCTGGAGGGAATGGAGGTGCCGTTGCGCGTCGCGGTCATGGGCTGCGTCGTCAACGGTCCCGGCGAGGCGCGCGAGGCCGACCTCGGTGTCGCCTCCGGCAACGGCAAGGGCCAGATCTTCGTCAAGGGCGAGGTCATCAAGACCGTCCCCGAGTCGAAGATCGTGGAGACCCTCATCGACGAGGCGATGAAGATCGCCGAGCAGATGGGGAAGGACGGCGCCGAGTCCGGCGCTCCGACCGTCACGGGGACACCCGCAGTGACTGTGAGTTGAAGTAGGCACGGACCGAGAGGGGGCCCGAGCGTGACGATTTTGGAGAGCATCCGGGGACCACGCGACCTGAAGGCGCTGTCCGAGGCGGAGATACGTGAACTGGCCGAGGAGATCCGGGAGTTCCTGGTGCACGCGGTCGCCAGGACAGGCGGTCACCTCGGGCCCAATCTGGGGGTGGTGGAACTCTCCATCGCGCTCCACCGGGCCTTCGAGTCACCCGTCGACCGCATCCTGTGGGACACCGGCCACCAGAGCTATGTGCACAAGCTGCTGACAGGACGTCAGGACTTCTCCAAGCTGCGCGGAAAGGGCGGCCTGTCCGGCTACCCGTCGCGCGACGAGTCCGAGCACGACGTCATCGAGAACAGCCACGCCTCCACGGCGCTCGGCTGGGCGGACGGACTCGCCAAGGCCCGGCAGGTGCAGGGCGAGAAGGGGCATGTCGTCGCCGTCATCGGCGACGGCGCGCTCACCGGCGGCATGGCGTGGGAGGCGCTGAACAACATCGCCGCCGCGAAGGACCGCCCGCTGATCATCGTGGTCAACGACAACGAACGCTCGTACTCGCCCACCATCGGCGGCCTCGCCAACCACCTCGCCACGCTGCGCACGACCGACAGCTACGAGAAGGTCCTCGCCTGGGGCAAGGACGTACTGCTGCGCACGCCGGTCGTCGGGAACACCGTCTACGAGTCGCTGCACGGCGCGAAGAAGGGGTTCAAGGACGCGTTCGCGCCGCAGGGCATGTTCGAGGACCTGGGGCTCAAGTACGTCGGGCCGATCGACGGGCACGACGTGGGGGCCGTGGAGTCGGCGCTGCGGCGCGCGAAACGCTTCCACGGGCCCGTGCTCATCCACTGTCTGACGGAGAAGGGCCGCGGCTACGAGCCCGCCCTCGCGCACGAGGAGGACCACTTCCACACGGTCGGCGTGATGGACCCGCTCACCTGCGAGCCCCTCGCGCCCTCCAACGGACCTTCCTGGACCTCGGTGTTCGGCGACGAGATCGTCTCGATCGGAGCGGAACGCGAGGACGTCGTGGCGATCACGGCGGCCATGCTGCACCCCGTGGGGCTCGGCAAGTTCGCCGAGAAGTTCCCCGACCGGGTGTGGGACGTCGGCATCGCCGAGCAGCATGCCACGGTCTCGGCGGCAGGCCTCGCCACCGGCGGACTGCATCCCGTCGTCGCCGTCTACGCGACCTTCCTCAACCGCGCCTTCGACCAGCTCCTGATGGACGTCGCGCTGCACCGCTGCGGCGTGACCTTCGTGCTGGACCGGGCCGGCGTCACCGGCGTCGACGGAGCCTCGCACAACGGCATGTGGGACATGTCGATCCTCCAGGTCGTGCCGGGCCTCAGGATTGCCGCGCCGCGCGACGCCGACCAGCTCCGGGCCCAGCTGCGCGAAGCGGTCGCCGTCGACGACGCGCCGACGCTCATCCGCTTCCCCAAGGAGTCGGTGGGACCCTCGATCGAGGCGATCGACCACGTGGGCGGGGTGGACGTGCTGCACCGCGGGGAGCGCCCCGAGGTGCTGCTCGTCGCCGTCGGCGTCATGGCGCCGGTCTGCCTCCAGGCCGCCGAGCTGCTCGAAGCCCGCGGCATCGGCTGCACGGTCGTGGACCCGCGCTGGGTGAAACCGGTCGACCCCTCGCTGCCGGGACTGGCCGCCGAGCACCGCATGATCGCGGTCGTCGAGGACAACAGCCGGGCGTCCGGAGTCGGCGCAGCCGTCGCGCTGGCACTGGGAGACGCCGAAGTCGACGTTCCCGTACGGCGGTTCGGCATTCCGGAGCAGTTCCTCGCGCACGCCAAGCGGGGCGAGGTGCTGGCCGACATAGGGCTCACGCCCGTCGAGATCGCGGGGCGGATCAGCGCCGGGCTGGCCGTCAAGGAAGAGCTGTCCAAGGAGAAGAAGGAATGACCGACCCTGCTCAGAAGGGGGAGTTCGACCTCGGCGCGCTCCTCGCCGAACGCGGAGCCGAGCGCTACGAGCTGCACACCAAGCACCTGAACCACCAGCTCCCGCGCATGCTGCACACCATCGGCTTCGACAAGGTCTACGAGCGGGCCGAGGGCGCGCACTTCTGGGACGCGGACGGCAACGACTACCTGGACATGCTCGCCGGGTTCGGGGTGATGGGCCTGGGCCGCCATCACCCCGTCGTCCGCAAGGCGCTGCACGACGTCCTCGACGCCTCGCTCGCCGACCTCACCCGCTTCGACTGCCAGCCCCTGCCCGGCCTCCTCGCGGAGCGGCTGCTGACCCACAGCCCGCACCTGGACCGGGTGTTCTTCGGCAACAGCGGTACGGAGGCCGTCGAGACCGCGCTGAAGTTCGCCAGGTACGCCACCGGCAAGCCGCGCATCCTGTACTGCGCGCACGCCTTCCACGGGCTCACCACCGGCTCGCTCTCCGTCAACGGCGAGGACGGCTTCCGCGACGGCTTCGCCCCGCTGCTGCCCGACACGGCCGTCCCGCTCGGCGATCTCGACGCACTGGCACGGGAGTTGAAGAAGGGCGACGTCGCCGCGCTCATCGTCGAGCCGATCCAGGGCAAGGGCGTGCACGAGACGCCGCCCGGATATCTGCGCGCTGCCCAGGAGTTGCTGCACAAGCACAAGGCGCTGCTCATCGCGGACGAGGTGCAGACCGGGCTCGGCCGCACCGGGGACTTCTACGCCTACCAGCACGAGGAGGGCGTGGAGCCGGACCTGGTGTGCGTGGCCAAGGCGCTCTCCGGCGGCTATGTGCCCGTCGGCGCGACCCTCGGCAGGGACTGGATCTTCAAGAAGGTCTACTCGTCGATGGACCGTGTCCTCGTCCACTCGGCGAGCTTCGGCTCGAACGCCCAGGCCATGGCGGCGGGCCTCGCCGTGCTGTCGGTCATGGAGAACGAGCAGATCGTCGCGCAGGTCCGTGCGACCGGGGAGCAGCTGAAGACACGGCTCGCGGCGCTCGTGGACAAGTACGAGCTGCTGAGCGACGTCCGCGGCCGGGGCCTGATGATCGGCATCGAGTTCGGGCGGCCCAAGTCGCTGAAGCTGCGCAGCCGTTGGACGATGCTGCAGGCCGCGCGCAAGGGGCTGTTCGCGCAGATGGTGGTCGTCCCGCTGCTCCAGCGGCATCGCATCCTCACCCAGGTCTCCGGCGACCACCTGGAAGTGATCAAGCTGATTCCGCCGCTGGTCGTCGACGAGGGCGATGTGGACCGGTTCGTCGAGGCGTTCACCGCGGTGATGGACGACGCGCACAGTGGTGGCGGTCTGATGTGGGACTTCGGGAAGACCCTGGTGAAGCAGGCAGTGGCGAACCGCTGAGCGGCCGGTAGGCGCGGGTGAGTGGGCCTACGGGAGGATTTTGCCTCTGAGGCAAGAAATTTGCCGCAGAGGCAAGCCTCTGGCTGAATCGAGGTATGAGCCCCACCGAGGATCTGCCCCCTGCTGAGGGCAGGACCCCTGCCGAACCGGGGACGGCCGAAGAAGAGCCGTCCGCCGTGCTGCCCGCCGTCGCACCCCAGCTGCGTGCGCTGCGCCGCCGTGCCTCGCTGACCCTGGAGGCCGCGGCCCGCGCCGCCGGACTCTCGCCCGCGCACCTCTCCCGCCTGGAGACCGGGCAGCGCCAGCCCTCGCTGCCGATGCTGCTCGCGCTCGCCCGTATCTACGATACGACCGTCTCGGAGCTGCTCGGCGAGACCGTCGCCGAGCGGGACGCGGTCGTGCGCGCCGCCGACATGGAGCCGACCCGGGCCGGTGGCTGGACGTACTGGCCGGCCGGCGCCGCGGGGCGCGGAATGCAGGCTCTGCGCGTGCATGTGCCCTACGGGGCGCAGGGCGACATCGTGCGCGTCCACCCCGGTGAGGAGTGGCTGTACGTCCTCAAGGGGCGGCTGCGGCTGCGCCTCGGCGACGCCGCGCATGTGCTCGCGCCGGGCGACAGCGCGCACTTCGACTCGCTCACCCCGCACCGCCTCGCCGCCGACGGCCGCGAGGGGGCCGAGCTGCTCTTCGTACACACCCTGCTGCAGAGCCCCAGCGCCGCGCTGTGCCTCGGCCCCCTGACGGGAGAGACGTCATGAGAGACATGGAAGAGAAGTTCCCCCGCGCCCTGTGGGTGCGACTCATCATCTACGTCGCCGTGGGCCACCTCTTCGCGGCCTTCATCTATCTGCTGTTCACCCTGGGCGCGCACAACCAGTGAGCGGCGCCGCCACCCCGGCGGCCGTCAGTCCAGCAGGCGCTCGCGCAGCCGCTCGCGCAGCTCCGGCGTGATGCCCAGCCCCTTCTCCAGGTAGGTGTCGACATCACCCCAGGTCTCCTCGATCGTCTCGAAGGCCGCCGTGAGGTACTCGGCGCGGGCGTCGAACAGCGGGGCGAGCAGTTCCATGACCTCCGGTGAGTACGCGGAGGCGGACGTGCTGCTGCGGTGGACCTTGTAGCGACGGTGGGCCGCGTTCGACTCCAGGTAGTCCGCCACGATCGCGTCGCGCTCGACGCCGAGGGCGAGGAGCGTCACGGCTATGGACAGGCCCGCGCGGTCCTTGCCCGCCGCGCAGTGCATCAGGGCGGGCGCGCTGTCCTCGGCCAGTGCGCGCAGCACCTGGGAGTGCTCGGCGGTGCGATCCCTGACTATCTTGCGGTACGACCCGATCATCCGGTTCGCCGCCTTGCCGTCCGAGAGGAGCTCCCGCAGCTGGTCGATGTCGCCGTCGCGGACCATCCTCCAGAACTCGGCGCCGTCGGCCGGATCGCTGAGCGGAAGGTTCACGTTCCGCACGCCCGGCAGCTCGACGTCCGGACCCTCCAGCTTCTGGTCCGAGGCATTGCGGAAGTCGAAGATCGTGTGCAGGCCCAGCGAAGCGAGGAACGCGGCGTCGTCCTCGGTCGCGTGCGCGAGGTGACCGCTGCGGAACAGCACCCCGTGCCGCACCCTCCGGCCGTCCACGGTGGGCAGGCCGCCCACGTCCCGGAAGTTGCGCACTGCGGCCAGTTCGGGCTCGGTCGACGGGACCTGCTGCGTCACGGGGGCTCCTCCCACTGCGCCCCGTCGACGCGGCTTCGGTGGTGGCCGACGGTGCGCTCTCGACGATACGACATGGGTTCCTGGGGCAATGAGTTGTCCACAGGGCGTTGCCCGCGGGGCCGACTGCGCCGGATGATGTTGGTGCTTGATCGCACCTGTTCGTATCTGTGGGGGCTTGATGATGGAGATCGGCGGCAACGGCCGCATCTGGCTGCTTTCCGGGCCGACCAGCAGTTACGCACTGCGGCTCACCGAGCAGGACGAGCTGCTGCACCTGCACTGGGGCCCGCGGATCACCCTCGCCGACGCCGAGGCACTGGCCGCGCTGCCCGCGCCGCAGTACTGGCCCTTCGAGTCACAGCTCGACGGCCATGAGGAGTATCCCGTCGAGGGCGGCCCCCGCTTCGTACGCCCCGCGCTGTCCGTGCGTACGGCCGAGCGGCGCGGCACCGAGTGGCGGTTCGAGGCGCACGAGGCGGACGGTGACGAACTGCGGTTGCGCTTCTCCGACTCCGGCCTCGGCATCACGCTGCACTACCGCACCCGCGGTGACGTCGTGGAGCGCTGGGTGACCCTCGAGAACGAGGGCCCGGCCGTGGAGCTGCTGCGCGCCGACTCCGCGACCTGGACGCTGCCCGAGCGCGACGGCCGGCGGCTGTCCCAGCTGCACGGACGGTGGGCGGCCGAGTCCCGGCTCGTACGCTCCCCCCTCACCTACGGTGAGAAGGTCATCGGCAGCCGCCGCGGGCACACCGGGCATCAGCACCTGCCCTGGGTCGCGCTCGACGACGAGGCGACCGAGGAACGCGGCGAGGTGTATGGCTGCGCGCTCGCCTGGTCCGGCTCGTGGCGGATCTCGGTGGCCCAACTCCCGGACGGGCGCGTGCAGATCACCGGTGGCGCCGGATACGACGACTCGGGCCTGCTGCGCCTGGAGTCCGGGGAATCGTTCACGACGCCGGTCTTCGCGGGGCTGTGGAGCGACGGCGGCTTCGGCGGGGCGAGCCGGGCCTGGCACGCGTACCAGCGTGCGTACGTCATCCCGGACGCGGACCGGGACCGGCCGGTGCTCTTCAACTCCTGGGAGGCCACGGAGTTCGACATCTCCGAGGAGCAGCAGGGCACGCTCGCACGGCGGGCCGCGGCGATCGGTGTCGAGCTGTTCGTGGTCGACGACGGCTGGTTCGGGGCGCGCACCAGCGACCGGGCCGGGCTCGGTGACTGGACGCCCAACCCGGACCGCTTCCCGGGCGGCCTCAAGCCGCTCGGCGACTACGTGCACGCGCTCGGCATGCAGTTCGGGATCTGGGTCGAGCCGGAGATGGTCAATCCGGACAGCGAGCTCTACCGGCAGCACCCTGACTGGGTGCAGTTCCAGCCCGGACGAAACAGGACTGAGTACCGCAATCAGCTCGTACTGAACCTCGCGCGCCCGGACGTCCAGGAGTACCTGTGGGAGCAGCTCCACAGCATGCTCTCCAGCGCCCCGATCGACTACGTGAAGTGGGACTTCAACCGCTGCTTCACGGATGCCGGCTGGCCCGGCGACCCCTACCCGCAGCGGCTGTGGGTCGACCACGTGCAGGCCCTGTACGCCCTGCTGGACCGGCTGCGGGCCGCCCACCCCGGGGTCGCCTTCGAGTCCTGCTCGGGCGGCGGCGGCCGGATCGACCTCGGCATCATGGCCCGCACGGACCAGGTGTGGACCTCGGACAACACCGACCCGCTCGACCGGCTCGCCATCCAGCACGGCTTCAGTCAGATCCACCCCTCCCGGGTCATGGCCGCCTGGGTCACGGACAGCCCGAACACCCAGCTCAACGGGCGTGTCAGCACTCTGCGCTTCCGGTTCGTGAGCGCCATGGCCGGGGTACTGGGTGTCGGCGGCGATCTGACCGAGTGGAGCGAGGAGGAGCTCGACGAGGCGCGGCAGTGGGTGGAGCTCTACAAGGAGATCCGGCCCGTCGTGCAGCGTGGGGACCTCTACCGGTTGCGGCCCCCGGAGGGCGGGCTCAGCGCGGTGCAGTACGTCCACGGTGACGAGGTCGTCGTCCTCGCCTGGCTCCAGGCTCAGCGTCACGGTGAGCCCGTCGCCCCGCTGAGACTGCGCGGACTTGGCCCTGAAGACGCGTACGAATGCCGCGAAACCGGCGAAGTGCACCGTGGTGCGGTGCTGCTTCATCACGGGCTGCGCACAAAGCTGCGCGGTGACCTTGATGCGACGGTTATTCGACTGCGTCGCAAGTGACTGTTCTGTCCGAATTAGAGCCTTCGTTACAACTAGCCCTGGAATAGGGCTACCTGGGCTTGCGTGGCGTGAGCAGCGTCATAGTGGTAACGGTGAGTCGTGGTCATGCTCACGTAATTTCCCTTTGTTTTCAGTGGATTCAAAGAATGCCGGAGATCCTTATCCACGCAGCGTCACCGGGTTTGTCCACAAGGATCAAGAAAGCGGTGTTCACAGGAATCGCAATGCTTGTCCCGCTGCGCTCGTTTCGCTTACGTTCGCCACCAATCCGGACGGACGCCCAATCCTGCCGCCGCCCGGAATCCGCACACTCACCCGTCACGGCAGGAGCGGGGGACCCACAGGTAGAACGCCTGTTCCGGTCTCCGGAACGGCTAGGGGTAAAGCCGCGCGAGAGCGCGGCCGGGCATCTCCAGTCCGCACCCGACAGCTCACCTCGCAGGCGCCGGAGAGGAAAACGCCATGCCCGCGAAGGGTAAGCATCGCCGTCCCAAGTCCCAGCGTTTCACCCGCTCCATCGCAGTCGCCGGAACCGGTGGCGCCGCGCTCGCGCTGCCGCTGATGGGGGCCACGGGTGCGCACGCCGCCACCCCCGCCGCCGCTGTTTCGACGGTTCCCGAGAAGACCGCCGAGAACGTCGCGCAGAACGTCTCGGAGAAGACCATCACCGCCGCTCCGGCCGCCGCCCAGAAGTCGGGCACGAGGACCTACGCGGTGCGGGCCGGTGACTACCTCTCGAAGATCGCCGACGACCAGAACGTCACCGGCGGCTGGAAGAAGCTCTACTCCGACAACCGCGCGGCTGTCGGCAGCGACCCCTCGCTGATCCACCCGGGCCTGAAGCTGACGATCGGCAAGAAGGCCGCGACCGCGGCAACCCAGTCGTCCGGCAAGAGCACGCAGACGACCGAGTCGAAGGCCGCGCCGACGACCGAGTCCAAGACGACTCAGTCCGCCGACACGGCCAGCAGCTCCGGCTACGGCCTGCCCGTCTCCGGCGCCACCGTCGGCACCGGCTACAAGGTCGCCGGCAGCATGTGGTCCAGCGGCTACCACACGGGTGTGGACTTCGTGGTCCCGACCGGTACCACCATCAAGGCCATCGCCGCGGGCACCGTCGTCTCGGCCGCCTACGACGGCGCATACGGCAACGAGGTCGTCATCCAGCACGCCGACGGCCAGTACAGCCAGTACGCCCACATGTCGCAGCTCTCCGTCTCGGCGGGCCAGACCGTGACCGAGGGCCAGCAGCTCGGCCTCTCGGGCGCGACCGGCAACGTCACCGGGCCGCACCTGCACTTCGAGATCCGCACCACGCCGAACTACGGCTCGGACGTGGACCCCGTGGCGTATCTGCGCTCGCACGGCGTGGCCGTCGGCTGACGCCCGCCTGCTCCTCGCCTCCGAAGGCCGGACCCCACGATCCCCGGGGCCCGGCCTTCGGTGTGCGCGGCTCCATGTGCGGTTCATGATCGCCACATTGCGGTCTTGTGGCACGACCGCACGAGGTATCGACAGGCGTGCGACAGTGACGCCACAGTGATCTCCGCAAGCGCTTTCTATGCTTACGGAGGTCCCCGTGCCCGGCGTCCAGCGACGCACTGTCATCAAGGGCGCCGCAACCGCGGCCGCCACCGCCCCGTTCTCCTGGGCCCTGTCCCGCAGCGCCTCCGCCGCCGACGATGCGGGCGGTGACACCGAACTGCACTGGCTGGAGGGCTCCGCGCCCGCCGCCCACGCCGGGACCACCTGGGGTGTGCCCTGGGCCCGCGGCACCCATCAGCCCGACCGGACGTTCCGGCTCAGCACCGCCTCCGGCGACGACGTCCCCGTGCAGAGCTGGGTCACCGGCCACTGGCCCGACGGCTCGGTGAAGTGGACCGCCCACGCGATCGCGCCCGGCGCCGCCAAGGCCGACACGTACCGGCTGGCCGCGGGCGCCCCCGCCCTCCCCGCCCGGAAGGTCACCGTCACGCGGACCGGCGACCGTATCGAGGTGTCGACCGGTGTCATCACGGCCGTGTTCGGCGCAAAGGGCTCCGACACCGTCGTCCGCAGCGTCCGGCGCGGCTCGGCGGAGATCGCCCGCGACGGACGGCTGGTCGCCCTGCGCCAGGGCTCGCTCCGTGACGGCGTCGCGACCGAGGACTTCACCGGGCGCATCGAGAAGACCGAGGTCGAACAGGACGGGCCGGTCCGCGCCGTCGTACGCGTCGAAGGCCGCCACCGGCACGGCAACCGCGGCTGGCTGCCCTTCGTGCTGCGCTTCTCCTTCCACGCCGGGGCCGAGTCGTTCCGGCTGGTGCACACCTTCGTCTGGGACGGCAAGCAGGAGCCCGGCAAGGACGACGGGGACTTCCTGCGCGGGCTCGGCGTCCGCTTCACGGTGCCGCTGAGCGATGCCGCGTACGACCGCCATGTGCGCCTCGCCGACTCGGCGGGCGGGCTCTTCAGCGAGGCCGTCCAGGGCATCACCGGGCTGCGCCGTGACCCCGGAGAGGCTGCGCGGACCGCGCAGATCGCGGGCGAGAAGCTGCCCGACACCTCGACCTGGGACACCCGCGTGTCGAGCCGCCTCGCCTACATCCCGCAGTGGGGCGACTTCACGCTCACCCAGCCCACGGCCGACGGCTATGCGATCCGCAAGCGCACCAAGGCCGGGCACGGCTGGATCCAGGCCGCGGCCGGACGCCGGGCCGGTGGCTTCGGCTACGTCGGTGGCGCGAGCGGCGGACTCTCCTTCGGCCTGCGTGACTTCTGGCAGCGCCACCCCACACAGCTCGACATCCGCGGCGCCGCCTCGGACGCCGCCGAGGTCACCCTCTGGCTCTACTCGCCGGAAGCGCCCCCGCTCGACCTGCGCTTCTACCACGACGGCCTGGGCCAGGACACGTACGAGAAGCAGTCCGAGGGCCTGGAGATCACCTACGAGGACTACGAGCCGGGCTTCGGCACGCCCTACGGCATCGCCCGCACCAGCGAGTTGACGTTCTGGGCCCTCGAAAAGACGCCGGGCGCCGCCGACCTGGCCGCCCAGGCCGCCGCCGTCGCGACCCCGCCGCTGCTGACCGCGAGCCCCGAACGCCTGCACTCCGCCCGGATCTTCGGCGACTGGGCGCCGGTCGACCGCTCGATCGCACCTCGCAAGGTCATCGAGGACCACCTCGACGACCTCTTCGCCTACTACCGCGACCAGCGTGAGGAACGCCGCTGGTACGGCTTCCTCGACTACGGCGACGTCCAGCACACCTACGACAACGACCGGCACGTCTGGCGCTACGACGTCGGCGGCTTCGCCTGGGACAACTCCGAACTGGGCACCGACCTCTGGCTCTGGTACCACTTCCTGCGCACCGGATCGGCGGAGGTCTTCCGCTTCGCGGAGGCGATGACCCGGCACACCGGTGAGGTCGATGTCTACCACCTCGGCAAGTGGGCGGGCCTCGGCACCCGGCACGGCGTGCAGCACTCCGCGGACAGCGCCAAACAGGTCCGCATCTCCACCGCGGCCAACCGCCGCTTCTACTACTTCCTCACGGGCGACGAGCGCACCGGCGACCTGCTGAGCGAACTCGTCGACGTGGAACTGACGTTCCTGGAGGTCGACCCGCAGCGCAAGGTCCGCACGGACGGCTACACCCCCGGCGACCGGCATGCCCTGTCCGTCGGATTCGGCACCGACTGGGGCGGCTTGTCGGCGGCCTGGCTCACGGAGTGGGAGCGCCGCGGCCCGCACGCGGAGAAGTCCCGGGCCAAGCTGGTCAATTCACTGCGCACGATCGCCGCACAGCCGAACGGCTTCTTCACCGGGACGGGCCTCCTCGACGCCGACACCGGGAAGTTCACGGTCACCACGGACAAGAGCGTCAGCGTCTCGCACCTGTCCGCGGTCTTCGGCCTCGTCGAGACCAACAGTGAGATCGTCTCGCTGCTCGCGGACGCCGAGCCCGAATTCGCCGACGCCTGGCTGAAGTACGCGCAGTACTACAACGGCTCGAACGCCGAGAAGACGGCGCTGACCGGCTCCACCTGGAAGTCCGCACTGCCCGCCGCGCACTCCCGGATCACCGCCTACGCGGCCCACCGCAAGGACGACCCGACCCTCGCCAAGCGCGCCTGGAACGAGTTCTACACGGGCAGCGACACCTACTTCCCGTCCAACGACTGGTCGCGCGTCAGGATCAAGACCCCGGCCGTGCTGCGCACCACGGAGGAGATCCCCTGGATCTCCACCAACTCCTCCGCCCAGTGGGCACTCGCGGCGATCCAGAACCTCGCGCTGATCGGAGACCGGATCCCGTCATGAAACGCCGGCTGATCACCGCCGTGGCCGCGCTCCTGGCCCTGGCGAGCGCCCCTCCCGTCTTCGCGTCCGACCACGCGAACGTCGCACGCCCCGACGACAGGCGCCTGTCCTACGAAGGTCACTGGAGGCGTACGCCGGAGGCCGCGACGACTGTCAACTCCGGCGCACGGCTGCACTTCCGCTTCACCGGCGGCGAGGTGCACGCCCTCTTCGATGTCGGGTCGATCACCGTACCCGCGCAGATCTATGTGTCGGTCGACGGCGGACCGAAGAGGCTGTACGCCGTCGACCGGGACGACCTCGACATCGACGCGCCCGGCCGGGGACCGCACACCGTCGAGATCTCCGTCAAGGACGTGTTCTCGCGCGCCAACCGCTGGACCCCTCCCCTGGAGACGGGCGTCGTGCTCACCGGGCTGCGACTCGACAAGGGCGCGCGTCTGCTTCCCCAACACCGGCCGCCCACAAGGCGGTTGGCGTTCTACGGCGACTCCATCACCCAGGGAGTCATGGCGCTGTGCGAGGTCAACACCTCCGACTGCGCCGACGGCACGGCCGCCTACCCCACCCTGGTCGCGGACCGGCTGGGCGCCTCCCTCACCCAGGTCGGCTTCGGCAGACAGGGCGTGATCCAGACCGGAAACGGGGGAGTGCCCGCCGCCGGGGACGCCTACGGTTGGAACTACGCCGAGTCCAGGGCGGATTCGGATCGCCGAGCCGACGTGATCGTGGTCAACCAGGGCACGAACGATGCGGCGTCCACAGCAGGCGACTTCCGGTCGGCCTACCGGTCCTACCTCGAAGAGCTGAGGGCCGCCGCCCCGCACGCCCGCATCCTCGCCCTGCGCCCCTTCAACGGCACGCACGCCGAGGACATCGCGGCCGTCGTGGACCAACTCGCCGACCAGTGCGTGGAGTTTGTCGACACCACGGGGTGGCTGTCCCTTGAGGACGGCGACTTCAACGGCACCGTCCACCCCAACACCCAGGGCCACAGCAAGGTGGCCGACCGCCTCTCAGCCGTCATCCTCTCCGCGCTCGCTCTCGACAAGGAGCACTGAACCGTGAGACCCCGAAGACTCGGCGCCGTAGCCGCCGCGGCCCTGCTGGCCGGGCTGGTCGCCGCCCCCGCGCAGGCCACCCGGCAGCAGCAGCCCGCGCGTCGTGTCGTGGAGAGGGTCTTCGACCCGTCCGGCGTCGTCTCCGGCGCCCGCAACGCCACCCCCTTCTACGGCGACCTCCTCGGCGACTGGCGCGAGGAGATCCTCGCCGAGACCGACGACCACAGCGCGCTGCGCCTCTACACCAGCACCGAGCCGACGTCGACGCGCATCCACACACTCGCCCAGAACCCCGAGTACCGGCTCGGCTGGACCGTGCGCGGCTATCTCCAGTCGACGTACACGGACTTCTACCTCGGCACCGAGACCCGGCGCGTGCCGAAGCCGGCGATCACCACACCCCGTATCCCTGCTGAAGGAGCTGTTTCCCATGACGACCACGCGTAGAGCATTCGGAGCACTGGCCGCCGGCGCGGCCCTGGCGGCGCTCGCCCCGGTGACGGCCGCCGCCGCGAGCACCGCGTCCCGCCATCGCCGTGGACGGCTGATCGCCCACGACGACTTCTGCCACGGCCTGGGCCAGTGGGCCGTGGAGCTGGAGAAGGGCGGCACGGTCGCCGCCTCCCGGGGAACCCTGGAGGTCGATGTGCCAGCCGGCGCGACGGTCTGGTTCAAACAGCGGCTGGAAGGCCCGTACGTCATCGAGTACACCGCCACGCCGGTCTCCGCGGGCGGCGTCAACGACCGGGTCTCCGACCTCAACAACTTCTGGAACGCCGTCGACGTCCGCTCCCCGGACGACCTCTTCGCCACCGCGCGCGGCGGCGCGCTCGCGGAGTACGACTACCTCAAGACGTACTACGTCGGCTACGGCGCCAACACCAACACCACGACCCGACTGCGCCGGTACGTGGGTGAGGCAGGTGTCCGCCCGCTGGTCTACGACTACACGCGCCCGCTGCTCACCGCGGGCGAACCGAACCGCGTCCGGATCGTCTCCGACGGCTCGGCCGTCCAGTGGTGGGACAACGGGCAGCTCGTGTTCGACTACACCGACCCAGAGCCTTACACGAGCGGGCACTTCGGGTTCCGGACCACATGGAGCCATTTCCGGATCACGGACTTCCGAGTGTGGCGGCTTACCAAACGCCCCTGATCAGAACGTTATTCCAAAGTTGACCAATACTTGACGAGTGGCCTATCTCACCGCGCGTCAACCCCTTCTTACGGTCGCGTAGCTCACACCTCAAGGTGAATCATGGGCCGACGTGGCAGACGATTCGAAGAATGACAACAGATCAGTGATCGGGTCGTACGTGGCGGTGGGGGACAGCTTCACCGAAGGCGTCGGCGACCCCGGGCCCGACGGGGCGTTCGTCGGATGGGCCGACCGGTTCGCGGTGCTTCTCGCGGACCGCCGGCCCGAGGGCGACTTCACCTACAGCAACCTTGCGGTACGCGGAAAGCTCCTCGACCAGATCGTCGAGGACCAGCTCGGGCGGGCCAAGGAGCTCTCCCCGGACCTGGTCTCCTTCTGTGCGGGCGGCAACGACATCATTCGTCCCGGCACCGACCCCGACGAGGTCGCGGAGCGCTTCGAGCGCGCGATCGCCGACCTCACCTCAGCCGTCGGCACCGTCCTGGTGACCACCGGCTTCGACACCCGCACCGTCCCGGTGCTGAAGCATCTGCGCGGCAAGATCGCCACGTACAACGGGCATGTACGTGCCATCGCCGACCGGTACGGCTGTCCGGTCCTCGACCTGTGGTCGCTCAAGACGGTCCAGGACCGCCGGGCCTGGGACGGCGACCGCCTGCACCTTTCGCCGGAGGGCCACACCCGCGTCGCGCTCCGCGCCGGCCAGGTCCTCGGTCTGGAGGTGCCCGCCGATCCGGACCAGCCGTGGCCCCCGCTGCCGCCGCGCGGCACGCTGGAGGTCCGGCGCGACGACATCCACTGGGCACGCGAGTACCTCGTCCCGTGGATCGGGCGGCGGTTGCGCGGCGAGTCCTCCGGGGACCACGTGGCGGCGAAGGGCACGCTGTCGCCGGACGACATCAAGATGCGCATCGAGGCGGTGGCCTGAGCCTCCGGGACCGCTGGGGCGCCGAGGTCATCCGGCGGTCCCGGCGCTCGCGTGTCCGCCGTACGAGCCGGGCTGAACCAAGGGGTCCGCGGGCCAGGGGTGCGACGGCGCCTCAGCGCGATGTCGCGGACACCGCTGCCGTGGGCGTAGCCGTCAACGCCTCGCGGGGGACCCCCAGTTCCCGTGCGAGCGCCTCGTCGACCCACTCCTGGGTCCGGGCCCGCGACACCGCCCCCGGGTACGCCGTCATCTGCACCGCCAGCCCGTCCAGCAGCGCCGTGAGCCGCAGCGCCGCCACGGCGGGATCCGGGCACGGGAACTCGCCGGCGGCGACGCCCTCCTCGATGACCTCGGCGATCGCGGCCTTCCACTGCCGGTCGAGATCGCGGGTGACGTCGCGAAGTACGGGCTCGCGCAGCGCCACCGCCCAGCCCTCGATCCACAGCCGCCACCCCTTGGCCTGCCCGGTCGGCGCGTACCAGCGCACGGCTGCCCGCAGCCGCCGCAGCGCCGTCGTCCGGCGGCCGAGCAGCTTGCGCAGACGGGCGAGGTCGTCCTCGGCGGCGTAGGTGAACGCGGCGGCGACCAGCTTCTCCTTGGTGGAGAAGTGGTACAGCACCAGCGCGTTGCTGACCCCGAGTGCCGAGGCCACGTCGGCGATTCGCACCGCCGCCACGCCCCGCGCCTCGATCTGCCCAATCGCGGCTCGCAGCAACTCCTCGCGCCGCTCCGCCACACTCAACCGCACTCTCGCCACCCGGCAACCCTAATCCCTTGCCAAGGGCAGCGCTGCCGACCCCTTGACGCCGGTCGGGCGCCCGGGGGCACCCGCGTGCGGTCAGTCGACGAACTGGTAGTCCGCGGTGATGCGACCGTCCTCGTCGAGCACGAGGAACTCCAGGCCGCCGCCGGTCACTTGTCCCTCCTGCGTGTGGAAGGACTCCCAGCGGAACGTGATGACGTCACGCACCTGTCGGGCGGCCTCCTGGATCCGGAAGACGTAGGTCCCCGGGGCGACGAACTCCTCGTAGGCGCGCGTCACGCGCGCGTGCAGCTCTTCGTGGCCCCGGGCTTCCAGTGCCGCGGTGGTGAAGCCGAGGCCCACCGCCGTGTCGTGCATCTCCTGGGGAGGCCGCAGGGCGTGCAGGCCGTCCGCTGCCCAGAGTTCGTGGACGGTCTTGCGGCGGATCTCCGGGTCGGGTTCGTTCCAGACGCCGATGTAGCGCTCGATCAGGTCCTGTGCGTCGATGGCAGGCATGGGGCGGGCTCCTCGGCGGTCGGACGGCGCGGCGGGGTGTTCTTGTGGTCCGCGGTGCCGTGCGTGTTGCTTGCGCGTTCCTTTGCGCGTTCCTTGTGCCGTCGACTCTGCTTCACCCCGGTCCGTGCCTCAATTCCCCGCAGGGAATGACCGATCCGGTGCCCCCGTTACCGGTCGGGACCGCCCACGCCGCGTCACCTGTACCACCGGAACCGTTCCGCGATCAGCGGCAGCCGGTCGGCGACGATGGCGTGCGCGGCGGCCCTCGGCGTCGTCCCGTCGGCTTCCGCGCGGGCCAGCATCTGGTCGACGAGGGCGCGCATCGAGCGGCGTGTGTACGTGAACGCCTCGTCCGCGTCCGCACCGATGTCGCCGAACAGCGTCCACCACCACCAGGCGTTCGTCCCGGAGTTGACCACGACGTCCGGCAGGACGGTGATTCCGCGCGCTGCCAGCAACTGTTCCGCCTCCGGCAGTACGGGCATGTTGGCCGCCTCGACGATCCAACGGGCCGTGATCCGCCGCTGGTTCACGGTGTCGATCGCGTACGAGACTGCAGCGGGCACCAGTACCTCGGCGTCGTCGGTGAACAGCCATGCGTCGCCGGGCAGTTCACGGTCGGCCGGGCGCAGCGCAGAACGGTCGACCGTCCCGTAGGCGTCCCGCGCGGCGAGCAGCGTCTCGATGTCGAGGCCCTCGGGGTTGGCGATCGTGCCTTTGACGTCGGCGACGGCCACGACCGCGAGGCCGGCCCGTGCGAGAAACCGTGCCGTCGCCCCTCCCATGGTGCCCAGGCCCTGTACGGCGACCCGTGTCCCGGAGTGGGGCACCCCGGCCCGGTCCAGCGCCGCGAGCACCGACTCGGCGACACCGCAGCCGCCGACCAGCTCATCGAGCCCGATTCCGTCCACGTCGACGGCGAACGCGTCCGTCAGGCGCTGCCGGGCCGTCGGCTCGTCGTCGAGCAGCGGGTACACCGCCTGGATGGACGAGACGAGGCCTGCCTCCTCGGCGGCGCGGTCGACGAGATCCTGGGTGAGGCCGAGATCCTCGCCGGTGGTCCACAGGGTCTCGATGTACGGCCGTACAGCGCGCAGATATCGCACCAGCAGGCCGTACGCCTCCGGGGCCCGGGGATCGCAGTCGATGCCACCCTTGGCGCCGCCCAGGGGGATGTAGCGGCCCTCGGGGTTGTAGTGCAGGGCCTCCTTCATCGTCATGCCCCGGGCCAGGCCGGTGACCTCTTCCAGCGTGCAGCCGTCCCGCATTCGCAGACCGCCGCTCGACACACCCCGTACGAGCCGGTCGACGACGAGAAAGCCCTCCCGACCGGTGACGTGGTCGGTCCACGTGAGGGACATCAGGGGGGCGGTCACGAGCTCTCCTCAGGTGCGGCGATCGGGGTGGGGGTCGGGGGCAGGGCTTCGGTGGGGGCGGAGCGGCAGGTGAGGTGCCATGGTGCCGGTACTGAACCGTCAGTCAGTATCGGAAGGTGTGTGCGGCGCTGTCAACGAAGTGGGGCCCTCGCCAGTGGGGGTGCCCCGGGGAGAGCGGTCCGGGGTCGCACGCCCGGCGGCATGCGGTGGGTCGCGAGGACCTTTCCGTATGTCCGCTTCGATTGCCACTCCATGATGCGGAAGAAGTACGCCCGGTGCGGGGTTAGGGGAATACGGGCCATGGACCCTCGACGGATGTGACATCGGGTTCCTGGATCATGGGCCGTGCCTCCGTTCGCGGAGACATCACCCTGTGACGCGCTGGACTCGGCGCTGTCGGAGGGGGCGACCATAATGAAATGTGTCCGACCCAGACATGTGTCGGACCGACTCCACCAGGAGGTGCCGTGACCGGTTTCCGTACCCTGAGCTCCGGGCTCCGCGCGCTGCAGCCCGCCGCCTTCGGCGCGGATCCGAGCGGTGCGCGCCTGGAGCGCATCCGGAGATCCCCGAATTTCGCGGACGGTGTCTTCGTCAACCCGCAGGGCGCCCGGATCCGGCCCGACGGTTCCATGATCGAGTTCGCCAAGGTGTTCTTCCGCAAGGAGGAGCGTGTCCACCGCAGCCCGTCGGGCACGGTGCCGGTCCACCCGACGACGTTCGCGGACCTCGCCAAGCCCGCGCCGAGCGGGCTGCGGGTCACCTGGATGGGGCACTCCAGCGTGCTCGCCGAGATCGACGGGCACCGCGTGCTCTTCGACCCGGTCTGGGGAGAGCGCTGCTCTCCGTTCGACTTCGTCGGACCCAAGCGGCTGCACCCGGTGCCGCTGCCGCTGGCCGCGCTCGGCCCGGTCGACGTCGTCGTGATCTCCCACGACCATTACGACCACCTCGACCTGCCCACCATCAAGGCCCTGGCCGACACCGACACGGTGTTCGCGGTGCCCCTCGGCGTCGGTGCCCACCTGGAGCACTGGGGAGTGTCGCCGGACCGCCTGCGCGAGCTGGACTGGAACGAGACGACGAAGATCGCAGGGCTCTCCCTGACGGCGACGGCCGCCCGCCACTTCTGCGGCCGGGGTCTGCGCAACACCCAGCACACCCTGTGGGCCTCCTGGGTGGTCGCGGGTGACGAGCACCGGATCTACCACAGTGGCGACACCGGCTACTTCGACGGCTTCAAGGACATCGGCGCGGAGCACGGCCCGTTCGACGCCACGATGATCCAGATCGGCGCGTACAGCGACTTCTGGCCCGACATCCACATGACGCCCGAGGAGGGCATGCGTGCTCACCTGGACCTCCAGGGCGGGCAGCCCACCGGCGTGATGATGCCGATCCACTGGGCGACCTTCAACCTGGCCACGCACCCGTGGGCGGAGCCCGGCGAGGGCACCATCGCGGCCGCACGGGCGACCGGGGCGCGCATCGCACTGCCCCGTCCCGGCGAGCCCTTCGAACCCACGGCCGAGAACGTTCCCGCCGATCCCTGGTGGCGTGGTGTGGCCCTCACCCCGAAGGGCGGGTGGCCGGCCCTCGACTCGGCCGTGGTCGACACGCCGGGTGATGTCCCGGCCGAGGCAGTGGCGGGCACCGGGGAGCCGGAGGCCGTTCCCGCCGGGTGAGTGCGGGGCAGAACAGGCGGACGGCGGGGGGGGGGGA